>JBGPYI010000131.1:0-6622 GCA_041493175.1 Gaiellaceae bacterium
AAGGCGATCGCCGACCCCACAGGATGCCCGCCGAAGGTGATGCCGTGCGCGTACATGTTCGTGTCCTTCATGAACGGCTCCATGACCCGGTCCGTGGCGACGACCGCGCCGATCGCCGCATACGACGAGGACAGTCCCTTCGCGATCGTCATCAGGTCGGGCCGGATGTCGTAGCGCTCCGAGCCGAACCACGCGCCTACGCGCCCGAACCCCGTGATCACCTCGTCCGCGCAGAGCAGAATGCCGTAGCGGTCGCACATTTTTCGCACGCCTTTCCAGTAGCCCTCGGGCGGTGTGAATGCGCCGCCTGCGTTCTGCACCGGCTCCATGATCACCAGCGCGACCGTGTCAGGGCCCGCAGCCTGGATGGTCTGGTCGAGGTCGTCGAGGAGAAACGCGGTGAACTCCTGTTCGCTCTCATCCGGCGGCCGGTGGTAGCGGTTCGTGTTGCGCACGTGGAGCACCTCGGGCACGAGCGGCTCGAACGGCGCGCGCAACTCGGGGATCCCGTTGATCGAGAGCGCGCCCATCGTCGTCCCGTGGTAGGCGATATGACGCGAGATCGCCTTCCAGCGGCGACCGTCGCCGCGGGCGGTGTAGTACTGCCGCGCGAGTTTCCAGACGGACTCGACGGCCTCGGAGCCACCGGAGACGAAGAAGAGACGGTTCAGGTCGCCGGGCGTGAGCGATGCGACCTCAGACGCGAGCTCGATGGCACGCGGATGGGCGTAACCCCAGTTCGTATAGAACGGCAGCTCGCGCATCTGCGCCGCCGCGGCCTCGCCGACCTCCTCGCCGAACCCGTAGCCGATGTTGACGGAGAACAGTCCTGCAAGCGCGTCGAGGTAACGCTTGCCCTTCGAATCCTCGAGGTAGCAGCCGTCACCGCGGACGATGATCGGCACCTCGCCGTCCTGGTAGCCGCCCATGCGGGTGAAGTGGAGCCAGAGATGGTCGCGTGCCGCGCGCTGGAGATCCAGCACCTCAGGTGCCGTGGTCGTCAACTCGCCTCCCCAACTCGGGTGCCCCAGTCGTACAGCTGCTTGACCATCTGCAGATAAAGGAATGTCTCGGTGGAGACGACGCCGTCGAGCGCGCGCATCCGGTTGGTCAGCTCGAGGAGCTCGCGACGGTCGGTCGCCACCACCTCGACGACGAGGTCGTACTGGCCCGCCGTGACGACGACGTAGTCCGCCTCGATCCAGCTCGCGATCTCGTCGGCGACGGGCTCGGGCGAGCCGGCCGTCTTGACACCGACGAGCGCCTGCTCGAAGCCGAGGCCCAACGGGTTCGTCACCCCGACGACCTGCAGGATGTCCTCGCCGCAGAGCCGCGCGTACCGGGCCCGGACGGTCGCCTCAGAGACGCCGAGCCGGGAGGCGATGGCCCGGAAGGACTCCCGCCCGTTCGCCTGGAGCGCCTCGATGATCCCCTGGTCCAGGCCGTCGATCCGCGGGGGCGCGCTGATAGGCCCCCGGCGAGGCTCGGCCACGGCCGGCTGCGCGATCGTTCTACGCAAAGCGAGGCGATTCGTACCATGCGGTGCGCATTCGGTCAACGTAGGCCCCTACTTGAACTCGCATTGCGAATGTTGGATGCTCCCTCGCAAACCATCCGGGGAGGAAGGGAAATGGCCAGAACACCGCTGGCGCAGGGCATCGAGGACGCAGTCGCGGAGGTCGTGGAGAGTCGGACGACCCGACGCGAACTGGTGAAGCGAACGGCAGCGGCGGGAGCGGCGCTGGCCGGCGTGAGCACGATGGGACGCTTCGCCCAGGCTGCCTACGGCGCCACTCAGCCCACGATCGCGGTGGTCGGTGCAGGGCTCGCCGGTCTCACGGCCGCCTATCGGCTGAAGCAGGCGGGCCTGAACGCCCAGATCTACGAGGCTTCCGGTCGGATCGGCGGACGCTGCTACACGATCCACGACTTCGCCCCTCTGGTCGCCGAGCACGGCGGAGAGCTGATCGACCAGGGCCATACGCAGGTCCGGCACCTGGCACAGGAGCTCGGGCTCGACCTCGACAATCTGCTCCAGGCGCAGCCGAGCGGCACGGAGGACTTTTTCTGGGTCAACGGCAGCAAGTACCCGTATTCGCAGCTCCTCACCGACCTGAACGGCATGTACCAGAAGCTGCACAAGGACGTCGTAGCCGCCAGCTACCCGACGCTCTGGAACCTCTACACACAGCGCGGCTGGGAGCTCGACCACATGTCGATCATCGACTGGCTCGACGAGACCGTGCCGAACGGCGGCTCGAAGTCCAACCTCGGCCGCGTGCTCGACATCGCCTACAACATCGAGTACGGCGCCGAGTGCAGCATCCAGAGCTCGCTCAACCTGCTCTACCTGCTCGGCTATCGCGGCCAGGGCCAGTTCCGCGTCTTCGGAGCGTCGAACGAGAAGTACCACGTTCGCGGGGGGAACGACCAGATCGCGAGGCGGCTCGGCGACGCCCTCGGCAACCAGATCTCACTCAACACGGCGCTGACGTCGATCACGCAGAACTTGGGCGGCTCGTTCACGCTCACCTTCAGCAAGGACGCAGGCTCGCAGACGGTCGTTGTCGATCACGTCGTTTTGGCGCTGCCGTTCTCGCTGCTGCGCTCAGTGAACTACTCCAAGGCCGGCTTCGAGCCGCTGAAGGTGACGGCAATCAAGGAACTGGCGATGGGGACGAACTCCAAGCTGCACGTCGAGTTCAAGGACCGCTTCTGGTACGGCGCCGGGAACAACGGCAACACGTATGCGGACACCGGCTACCAGAACACTTGGGAGGTCTCGCGCGCCCAGGGTGGCGGCAAGGGAAAAGGACTGCTCGTGGACTACACGGGTGGCAACATCGGCGCGAACTTCGGCACGGGAACACCGTCGTCGCATGCGCAGCAGTTCATGTCGCAGCTGCAACTGCAGTTTCCCGGCACGACCGTGTCCGATCACTGGACCGGCCGAGCCACGATCGACTTCTGGGCGGGCTACCCGTGGACGAAGGGCTCGTACTCCTACTGGAAGGTGGGGCAGTACACGAAGTTCTCGGGAATGGAGAAGGCGCGGCAGGGCAACTGCCACTTCGCCGGCGAGCAGACGTCGCAGGACAATCAGGGCTATCTCGAGGGCGCCGTGGAGACGGGCGAGAACGCCGCAGCTGAGATCCTGGGAGACCTGAAGCACTGATGGCGGTCAGCGAACACACTGCGTCCGACCGAGTCGTCGCCGATCGCGAGCGGTACGTGGCCCGCGGGGTCGCGACGACCCCACTCGTCGTCGCCCGGGCCGAAGGCGCACGCATCTGGGACGTCGACGGCCGCGAGTACGTCGACTTCGCCGGCGGGCTCGGCTGCCAGAACACCGGCCACGGCTTTGCGGCGGCGGCGATCCACGAGCAGGTCGACCGCTATCTGCACCAGTGCTTCATGGTCGGGATGTACGAGCCGTACGTCGATGTGTGCAAGCTGCTCAACGAGATATGGCCCGGCGACCGTGAGACGAAGTCGCTGCTCTTGAACTCCGGCGCCGAAGCGGTCGAGAACGCCGTGAAGATCGCGCGCACTGCGACCGGGCGACCCGCTGTAATCGTCTTCGACCACGCGTTCCACGGCCGCACAAGCCTCACGATGGCGATGACGGCGAAGGTCGTCCCGTACAAGCAGGGCTTCGGTCCCTTTCCGGGCGAGGTCTACCGCGCGCCTGCGCCGTACCCGTACCGCGGCGTCTCCTCCGACGACGCGATTCGCGGGCTCGAGCTGCTGCTCAAGCAGGACGTCGATCCGGCTTCGGTCGCCTGCGTCGTGCTCGAGCCGGTGCAGGGTGAGGGCGGCTTCGTCGAGATGCCGGCCGATTTCCCGCGCCGGCTGAAGGAGATCTGCGAGACCCACGGGATCCTCTTCGTCGACGATGAGGTGCAGGCCGGTGTTGGAAGGACTGGCCCGGTGTGGGCGATCGAGCACTACGGCGTCGAGCCCGACCTGATCGTGTCGGGCAAGTCGCTCGGCGGCGGACTGCCGCTCGCCGGCGTGACGGGCGGTGCTGAGCTGATGGACAGCGTCCCGCCCGGCGGGCTCGGCGGGACCTTCGGCGGCAACCCGCTCGCGTGCGTCGCGGCGGTCGAGGTGCTCCGCGAGGTCAAAAGCGATGCGTTCCGCAAGCGGTCGGAAGAGCTGGGCGCGAGGATCCGCGCGCGCCTCGAGCAGCTCGCAGCACGCAATGCGGCCGTCGGCGAGGTACGCGGCCTCGGACCCATGCTCGCGTTAGAGCTCACCGAGCCGACCCCCGACCTGGCGAAGGCCGTGACCTCGGCGGCGCGTGACCGCGGCCTCATCCTCCTCTCTTGCGGTATCTACGGAAACGTCATTCGCATCCTCGTGCCCCTCACGATCGACGACGCGCTGCTCGAGCGCGGCCTCGACCTGCTGGAGGAATCGCTTGGCGACGCCCGCGCTGGCTGAGTCGGAACCGGCCGCACATCCCATGCCTGCGGCCGAGATCGATGTCCGGCTCGCCGGCATCCGCAAGACGTACGGCGACGTCGTGGCGGTCGACAGGGTCGATCTCGAGATTCCTGCCGGCGAGTTCTTCACCCTGCTGGGCCCGTCCGGCTCCGGCAAGACGACGACGCTCCGGCTGATCGCCGGCTTCGAGCGGCCCGACGAAGGTCGTGTCGAGCTCGGCGGCGCCGACGTCACGAACCGCGCGCCCTACGAGCGGGACGTCAACACGGTCTTCCAGGACTACGCGCTCTTCCCGCACATGACCGTCGCCGAGAACGTCGCCTACGGCCTGCGCGTCAAGCACGTCCCGCGTGCAGAGCGCAGACGTCGCGTGGAGGAGATCCTGAAGGTCGTGCGGCTTCCAGAGCTTGGTGACCGCAAGCCCGTGCAGCTCTCGGGCGGCCAGCGGCAGCGCATCGCGCTCGCCCGCTCGCTCGTGAACACACCGAGAGTCCTGCTCCTCGACGAGCCGCTCGGCGCGCTCGACCTCAAGCTTCGCCAGGAGATGCAGATCGAGCTCAAGCGCATCCAGCGCGAGGTCAGCAACGTCGGCATTACCTTCGTCTACGTCACCCACGACCAGGAGGAGGCGCTCACGATGAGCGACCGTCTCGCGGTCTTCAACGAGGGCCGGATCGAGCAGATCGGCCCACCGGCCGAGGTCTATGAGCGGCCCGCGACCGAGTTCGTCGCCGGTTTTGTCGGCGTCTCGAACGTGCTCGAGCGGGACGGCAAGAAGTTCACCGTCCGTCCGGAGAAGATCCGGATGCATTTCGACGAGACCGGCGACGGCGAGCTCGGACGCATTCGCGACGTCGTCTACGTCGGCATGTTCACGAGGTACGTCGTCGAACTCGACTCCGGCGGCGAGCTCACCGTTGTCAGGCAGAACCTCGAGACGTCTTCGCAAGACGCGCTCGAGTCCAGGGGCAGGCGGGTGCGCCTCGAGTGGCGTCCCGAGCACACCTTCGAGATCCAACGAGGAGGAGAAGCATGAGGAGGATTCGCAGGATTCACGTGCTCGTCGCCGCAATGGCCGCGGCGCTGTGCGTGCCCGCGTCGGGAGTCAGCTCGGCTGCGGGTGGACCGGAGACGATCACAAAGATCGGGAAGAACGAGGGCGCCCTCAATCTGATCGCCTGGGAGGGCTACACACAACCGCAGTGGGTGAAGCCGTTCACCAAGGCGACCGGCTGCAAGGTGCGGGCGAAGTACGGCGGCTCCTCCGACGAGATGGTGACGCTGATGCGGACCGGCCAGTACGACGCCGTCTCGGCCTCGGGCGACGCCAGCCTCCGCCTGATCCTCGGCAAGGACGTGCGCAGCGTGGATCCGAACCTGATCCCGGACTTCAAGAACTTCATCCCCGCACTGAAGTCACCGCCGCACAACACGGTGAAGGGTGTGCACTACGGCATCTCCCTGCAGTGGGGCCCGAACACACTCATGTACAACACGAAGAAGGTCAAGCCCGCACCAACGAGCTGGGGGATCCTCTACAGCTCGAAGTACAAGGGCAAGATCACGGTCCCGGACAACCCGATCCAGATCGCGGACGGGGCGCTCTACCTCTCGAAGACGAAGCCGGCGCTCGGGATCAAGGACCCGTACGAGCTGAACGACGCGCAGTTCAAGGCGACGGTCGACCTGCTGAAGAAGCAGCGCCCGCTCGTCAAGAAGTACTGGGCGTCGGCCGGTGACGAGATCGACCTGTTCAAGAACGGCGGTGCGGTCGTGGGAGCGTCGTGGCCGTACCAGACCAACACGCTCCAGGCCGCGAAGGCGCCCGTGAAAGACCTGATCCCGAAGGAAGGGGCGACGGGCTGGGCGGACACGTGGATGATCTCCTCGAAGGCGAAGCATCCGAACTGCGCGGTGTCGTGGATCAAGTGGGTGTCGACGCCGAAGGTGCAGGCTCAACAGGCCATCTACTTCGGCGAGACGCCGGCGAACACGAAGGCGTGCAAGATCATGGACCAGCTGTCCAAGGGCTCGTGCGCGCAGTACCACGCCAACGCCACGGCGAAGTACTTCGGCTCGATCAAGTTCTGGAAGACGCCGGTGAAGGACTGCGGCAACGGCCAGAGCAACTGCATGGACTACACGAAGTGGCAGCAAGCCTGGACTGACATCA
>JBGPYI010000157.1:0-5802 GCA_041493175.1 Gaiellaceae bacterium
CGCAGCTCCGGATCCTTGGTCAGGTTCCCGACGAGCACGACGCGATTGATGTTGGCCATCTTCTACTCCTCTTCCGAACGAGTGTTCGCTTCAGCATAGGTGGGCTCGGGGACGGACCTGGCGACCGGGTCGGGCTCCGGCGGAGGCGGCCCCGGCGTGGTGCCTTCGACTCGGCGCACCGCGAGGTGCCGCATGACGCCGTCGGTGATCCGAAGGATGCGCGAAAGCTCCGCGAGCGTCTCGGCGTCGGCGTCGAAGTTCAGGAGGTGGTACGAGCCCTCGCCCTTGTGGGCGATCTCGTAGGCGAGCCGGCGTCGTCCCCAGACGTCATGCCGCACCCACTTCCCCTTGGCCTTCTCGACGAGCTCACGCGCGCGTTTGACGATCTCCTCCTGCCGCCCTTCGGGCAGTTCAGGATCGAGCATGAGCAAAATTTCGTACGCAACCACCGTTCCCGAGACCTCCCTTCCTCTGGTCTGAATCGGCCTCACCGGCTGGCGCCACTCGGGAAAACGGGGCGCGATGGCAAGGCAGGAAGGCGGCCAGTGTAGCATCGCCGCGATGAAGCACCCGCTCGCGTGGTTGCTCGGCGGGTTCGCGCTGTTCGGCTTTCTGCGCCGCCGACGCGAAGCCCCGTCCGGCCTTGACCCGCGCGCGGACGAGCTGCGCCGCAAGCTTGCGGAATCCCGATCGATCGTCGAGGAACGCGACGAGTTCGAGGCCGCAGAAGTGACTGTCGACCGCGCCGAGCCCGCACCCGAGGATCCTGAATCGAGACGCCGCGCCGTGCACGAATCCGGCCGTGAGACGGTCGAGCGCATGCGCGGCGGGCACTAGCCGCGCAGCACGGACCAGCACTCGGCTGCGAGCACCACCGCTGCGGCGACGAGGACGGTCGTCCCACCGGGAGGGAGGTCCGCGTAGTAGGCGATCGTGATCCCGGCCAGCACCGAGGCGAGCCCGATCCCCATACCGAGCAGGATCGTCGAGCGCATGCTCCAGGCGATTCGTGACGCAGCGATCACCGGCAGCACCATCAGCGCGGCGATCAGCAGGATCCCGACGATGCGCATCGACAGCGCGATCGTCACGGCGGCGAGCGCGACCGTGAGCGAGTTCAGCGCAGAGACCGGGAGCCCTGCGACGCGCGCTCCTTCCTCGTCCACCACGACGGCGACGAGCGGCCGGTAGAGCAGCGCGATCGCGGCCAGCGCGCAGGAACCGAGCGCGGCAATCACGGCGAGGTCGCCTCGCGTCACCGTCAGGATCGAGCCGAAGAGGAACTGGAAGAGGTTGACGTTCAATGCTCCGGCGGCCGACACGACCACGACGCCGCCCGCGATCCCCGTGTAGAAGATCAGAGCCAGAGCCTGGTCGCCCGCGGTTCGCCGGCGGGCACGGATCAGTTCGATGGACAGGCCTCCGGCAACTGAGACCACCAGCGCCGTCAGCACGAGCGGCAGGTTGAGCAGGTAGCCGAGCGCGACACCGGCGAACGCCACGTGGCCGATGCCGTCGCCGACGAGGCTGAGACGCCGCTGCACGAGGAAGAAGCCGACCGCCGGCGCGAGCAATCCGACGACGATGCCCGCGCCGAACGCAAGCCGCATGAACTCGAGGTCAAGCATGGACGTGCGAGGGGTCGTGCCAGACACCGGGCAGGTCCGAAGGAGGCCCGTCGAAGACGATGCCGCCGCGGACGAGCACGATCCGCTCGACGAAGCGCTCGACGGCACCGAACTCGTGCGAGACGTAGAGGATTGTCATCCCGAGCTCGTTGCGGAGCCGCTGCAGCAGCGCCGCGATCGCGTCCTGAGCCTCGACGTCGACCCCGGTGGTCGGTTCGTCGAGCACCAGCAGCTCCGGCTCGGCTGCAAGCGCTTTGGCGATGAACGCGCGCTGCTGCTGGCCCCCGGAGAGTGTCGAGAGCCGGATATCGGCCTGCGGCGTGAGGGCGACGCGATCGATCGCCTGGCCGACAGCTTCCTTGTCGGCGCCTGACAGCGGTCCGAGCAGCCGTGTGCGTGAGGCTCGCCCAGCAGTGACGAGTTCGCGGACCGTGACCGGCGCGTCGATCCCCGCCTGCGCGCGCTGTGGGAGGTAGCCGACCTTCCGCACGAACAACTTCACGCTGCCGGACGTCGGCTCTTCCAGCCCGACCACGAGCCGGACGAGCGTCGTTTTGCCGCCACCGTTCGGTCCTGCGATCGCGACGAACTCGCCGCGCTCAACCTGGAGGTCGAGCTCGCGCAACACCGGCGGCGCGTGGCCGTACGCGAACGTGACCTTCTCTAGTCGAAGCGCTAGCGACATCCAAGGGCCTTCCGCAGCGCGGCGAGGTTCCGCCGCATCAGGGTGAGGTAGTTCTCGCCGCGCTTCTGCTCGTCCGGCGTGAGACCCTCGATCGGGTCGAGCACAGCGGTGCGCGCTCCGACCTCACGCGCGACCGTCTCCGCCAGCCTGGGCGAAACGAGCGTCTCGAAGAACACGGTCGTCGCGTGCGTCCGGCGCACGACCTGGACCACGTGCGCCAGCTGCTGGGGAGACGGCTCGGATTCGGGCGTGACACCGGTGATCGCTACCTGCCTCAGGCCGTAGCGCGCCGCGAGATAGCCGAAAGCCGCATGGCTCGTCACGATCTCGCGCCGCTTGCAGTCGCGCAGACCGTCACGGTAGTCGCGGTCGAGCTGTCGCAGATCGGCGACGAATCTTCCGGCAGGACGATGCAGCACGGCGCCGATCTTGCGGCCGATGCGCGCGAACAGGACCGGGTCGAGCCAGACGTGCGGATCGTTGTCGTGGAGCGGGAGCCCGGCGAGGACATCGACGCGAGTTCCCCGCGCGTGCTCCACGGCCTTGCTCACCGCCGGCTGAAAGCCGTGGCTCGAATAGAGGACGACGTTGGCCTTCTCGATCCGTGCGACCTCACGTGGCGTGAGCTCGAGGTCGTGCGGCTCGGCGCCAGGCGGCGTGAGGTTCGCGACGTCGAAGCTTGGCCCGCCGATGCGCTCCGCCGCGTAGGCGAGCGGATAGAAGGCGGCGACGATCGTGCGCTTGCCGCCGTTGCCGCCACCGCAGGCGGTCAAGATCGTCGCCGCGGCAAAAACGAGAACGATTCTCAGAATCACCGGCCGGACGATACACTAGGCTCGTGGCCCTGATGCATCAGACCGCCTGGGCGAAAGACGCGCTGAACGCGCTCTCCGTTGCCGGCTATCGCCGCGGCGGCGCGCGAAGGGCGGTGGTGGAGCTGCTCGGACGCCAGAACTGCTGTTTGAGCGCGCAGGAGATCCACGATCGTCTGCGCAGGGCGCGCCGGCAGGTCGGGATCGCGTCGGTCTACCGGGCTCTCGACGCACTCGTCGACCTGCGTCTGGTCAAGCGCGTCGATGCCGGAGACGGGATCGCGCGTTTCGAGGCGGCTCCCGCCGACGGCGACCATCACCATCATCTCGTCTGCCGTGACTGCGGGAAGGTCGAGGCCTTCAGCGACTCGCGGCTCGAGCGCGCGATCGACCGCGTTGCGGGCGGGCTCGGCTATTCCGTCGACGAGCACGAAGTCGTGCTCACCGGAGCGTGCGCGGACTGCGCCTAATCAGAGGCTTGAGGCGAAACCCTCTAAGGCGCGCCGACGAAAGCTTCCGTGCCGGCTGCGAGACCGCGCGCGACCTTCAGCTGATAGGGCCGCGATCGTAAGAGGCGTCCTTCCGCCGGGTTCGTCATGAACCCGCACTCCACGAGGATCGCCGGAACGTCCGCCCAGTTGAAGCCTGTCAGATCGGACCGCTGCACGAGACCGAGATTGCGCGCTCCCGTTTGGCGCACGACGGAGGCCTGCACCTTCCGCGCGGCGCGCACGCTCTGCGCGTAGATGTCGTCGGTCCAGCCTCGGCGCAACGCAGGCACGAGCGTCTTCACGCCGCGCACCGAGCTGTCGCCGGAGCCGTCGGCGTGGATGCGAACCATCAAAGCCGCACGGCGCACGTTGCAGAAGCGTGCGCGCGCGATGTTCCCGCCGGCATACGTCGGGCCCGTGCGTGTCATCGCGACGCGGTAACCGTCGCGCCTCAGTAGCGCGCGCGTCTTGAGGGCGATCGCGAGCGCCATGGGCGCCTCGCCGGCCGTGCCGCCGCCGTCCTTGATCTTGAGCTGCGAGGAGCCCGGACCGATCGGCTCGGTCTGGCGGCCGACGGCGGGGACCGTTCCGTGACCCGGGTCCAGGCAGATGAGCGGGGGCGGTGCGACGGCGAGCACCCCTGAAGTGTGCCGGTCGGGCAGGACCAGGCAACCGCAGTCCAGAACCTCCGTGACGCCGGCTCCAGTCGGCGGTACCCTCGGCGCGAAATGACCGCTGGGGAAGAGCAGCCGCAGACCTGGCATCACGGGATCGTCGCCAGATGGTGGGCAGAGTTCAACGTGACCGGCCCCGAGATCTCGTACTTTCAGAAGTTCATCGAGGACGACGGTCAGCCCGCCCTCGACGTCGCGTGCGGGACCGGACGGCTCCTCGTCCCTTACCTTCGCGCCGGGCTCGACGTCGACGGCTGTGACCTCTCGGCGGACATGCTTGCGCTTTGCCGCGAGCGAGCGGAAGCGGAGGGTCTGTCACCCAATCTGTATCCGCAGGCAATGCACGAGCTCCAGCTCCCCCGTAGGTACAGGACGATCGTGGTCTGCGGTGGTTTCGGGTTGGGAGGGAATCGCGAGCAGAGTTTCGAAAGCCTGAGACGCATCTACGAGCACCTCGAGCCCGGTGGCCTCCTGTTGCTCGACAACGAGCCACCGTATGCCGACACAGGCCAGTGGCGTTATTGGCTCAAGGAAGAGCGGGAGGCGTTGCCTAAGCCTTGGCGCGAGCTCGGCGACGGTGATCGACGGCAAGGTTCCGACGGTGCGGAATATGAACTGCGCAGCCGGATCGTCGAGCTCGATCCGCTCGCCCAGTGTGTGACGCTCGAGATGCGCGCCGACATGTGGCGTGATGGAGAGCACGTGGCAGCGGAGGAGCACGTCTTGAGAATGTCGCTGTACTTCACGCACGAGCTGGTCTCGCTGCTCGAGCTCGCCGGGTTCACAGACGTGACTCTGCGTGGTGACTACACGGACGAAGAACCGCACGCAGACACCGACTTCGTTGTCTTCATCGCGAGGAAGCCGGCGGGGCTGGATTAGGTCCCCAAAGGCCCGAGACTCCGTCTCCCGGAGGGAGCAAGGCGGACCCAGGCGCGAGGGCAAGGCGCGGCTCGGAACTTACCAGAATTTGTTACGTGTCGCACAAAGTCGGCAGAAAGAGGCTATGGTGGATAGAGGCGCGCTCGTCTCGGACGCCGTTCCCCTCGAGCACGGGGCTTCGCCCCAAGCGCATCTGTCGCAACGGCGCGAAGGGGAGTCGTGGCGAACAAGATCGACGGGGTCGACGCACATGCGCTGCCCACAGAGATCGCGGCCGAGATGGAGCGGCTGGTCGTTTATGCCGACGCGCAGGAGCGAAAGGTCAGCCAGCTTCAGTCGGCGCTCGACTCTCGCGTGGTCATCGAACAGGCGATCGGCATCCTGGCCGAACGCTTCGAGCTCCCGTTCGCGGACGCTTTCGAGGTGCTTCGAGCGGCAGCGCGTAACTCCCGACGCGAGGTAAGGGCGATCGCGGAAGAACTGAGGTCATCCCGACAGACGCCGCCCGAGATCGCAGACATTCTTCCGAGCGAAGTGGGCTCTCTTCTGAGCTCAAACGGCGAGACAGCTGAATATCTGCGCTGCCCGCGCTGCGGCACGCTCGTGCCCGACTGACCGGCTCTCGCGCGA
>JBGPYI010000121.1:0-6816 GCA_041493175.1 Gaiellaceae bacterium
CCGCGTCGGCGAGCCGGGCGAGATCGTCGAGCAGTCGTGTCAGGCGCAGCGCCTCGCTGTGCATCGCCTCGAGGTTCTCCGGTCCTTCGAGCACGCCGTCCTGTGCCGCCTCGATACGTGAGAGCAGCGCGTTCACCGGCGTTCGCAGCTCGTGCGCGAGATCGGCTGCGTTCGCCTTGCGGATTTCCTCCTCGTGTTCGAGTGTCTCGGCGAGCCGGTTCAGCGCGCGCCCGAGCGCGACCATCTCGGCCGAGCCGCGCGACTCGACGCGAGCGTCGACTTCGCCGTGCTCCATCCGTTCGGCCGTCTGACGCAGTCGCCGTAGCGGCCTCGTCAGCGTTTCCGCGAGCAGGAACGCGATCAGCAGACCCGCGGCGATGGCGACGGCACCGCTGATCAGGTGGAGCCGGTCGAGCGACTTCCGCAGATCTCGCTCCTCGGGTGTGTAGAGGCCGCCCGAAGCCGGCGAGATCGTGACGGTGCCGACGCGACGCGAGGCGATGATCAGCGGAGCCTCGGCGCGAACGCCCCCAAGCGGATCGGTCAAGACGACGACGCGACCGCCCGATCGCACCTCAACGCGAAGGTCGTCGAGCGCAGCAAGGTGACGCAGCGTCGGCCGTGCCCGCGGCCAGCTTCCCGCCTCGGCGCGGACGGCTGCGGCGACGTCGGCGAAGTGCTGCGCGGAGCGCTCGAGCCGCGCATGCTCGCTTCTCGACAGCCGCGGCTTGAGGCCGACGTCGCCGAGGACCGTCGCCACGCCGATCGCGAGAACCGCGACGGCGACGAGGGCAAGCGTCAGGCGCGCCCGCAGGCCGAGGCGGCTCAACGCTTGGCCAGCCGATAGCCGACGCCGAAGACCGTCTCGACGTAGCGCGGCTGCTTCGGATCGGGCTCGATCTTCTTCCTGAGGTTCTTCACGTGCGCGTCGATGGTGCGCTCGTAGCCCTCGTACTCGTAGCCCTGGACGTGGTTGATCAGCTCGAAGCGCGAGTAGGCCCTGCCGGGGTAGCGCGCGAGCGTCTGCAGCAGCTTGTATTCATTCGGCGTCAACTCGACCGGCTCGCCGCCACGTCGCACCTCGTGCTGGACGGTGTCGATTTCCAAGGCGCCCCCGTCGAAGGAGAGAACCTCGACGAGCGGCTGGTCGCCACCGTGAGTGCGCCGGAGGATGGCACGCACTCGGGCGACCAGTTCGCGAGGCGAAAAGGGTTTTGTCAGGTAATCGTCCGCACCGATCGCGAGACCGGTGACCCGCTCATCCTCGGACGCCTTGGCGGTCAGCATCAGGATCGGCACGTCCGACCGCGCGCGGATTTCGCGGCACACGTCCTCGCCGGAGCGGTCGGGAAGCATCAGGTCGAGGACGATCAAGCCCGGCTTGACACGCTCCGCGAGCGCGAGCCCCTCGCCGGCCGTGCCGGCCACGTAGACCAGATAGCCGTCCTTCTCGAGGTAGGCGCGAACGACCTCTTGAACCGAGGGGTCGTCGTCGACGACGACGATCTTCTTGTTCGGTTGGCTGTCCACCTCTAGAAGATGACCTCCGCTTGTGAAGTTCGCATGAAGTTTGCCCCGGCACACTGCGAGTCGCGAGCCCAGACGTCGCCCCTCGAGGAGACGACGTCCGCTTGTTTCGGCGACGAGCTACGACCTCGGGATGTCTGCCAGCAGCTTCGCCGGCTCGACGTACATCGATCGGGTCGGCGGCAGCCAGTAGTCGCGATACCAGAGCACCTTGCCCTTGTCGATGAGGGCGAAGGCGTGACCCGGTGTGTCGCCGTGCATCCCCTGGCCGAGCGTGTTGAACGCCTCGGACATCGCCCGGTCGTCGTCGGCGATCATCGGCGTCGTGATCCCGTACTGCGAGATCGCTTGCCTGAGATCGCCGGACGTGTCCGGTGTGATCGAGATCAACTGGATTCCGCGCTTGTGGAGCTCCGCACCGAATCTCTCGAGCCCCTTGATCTGCTCGAAGCACGCCTGGCACATGACGCCTTCGGAGAAGAAGAGCAGCGTCTTCTTGCCATACAAGGACTTGGAGCTGATCGCTTGATCCGTCTCGACGTTTCGTTTCGAGAACACGGGAACGGACGAGCCGACCGGGAGACCGGCGCCCTGGTCGGCGCCCATGCTCATCGCGTGCGCGGCGCCAGGGGACGGTGACTTCTTGCTGAAGGCGCCCGGCAAGACGAAGCTCGCGGCCACGACCGCGATCACGGCGGCTGCGACCCCCGCGCCCTTCCAGCTGCGCCAGAAGGAGCTAGGCGCCTTCGACCTCATGAGCGCCGCGGACGCCCGTTCGGCGCGACGAGCCGCCTTGACCTTCTTTTGGCTCATTGCTCTTATCTCCTCTCCGGAAGACTGCGTAGGCGAAGCCGCCGACCAACAGCAGGAAGATCGGCAGCGAGACGAAGTTAGGGATGCCGTCGACGTAGGCGGCGATCGAGCGCATCCACGAGCCCATTTCCTTTTGGAACCCGGGGGCCGTGTCGGAGTTGCCGGTCAGCGCTAGCGCGATGAACAAGAACCCGAAGCCGGCAAAGATGGCGGAACCCGACAATTTCATGACGCCGATCCGTTTCGCGTGTGAGCCGAGTCGCAGCGTCACCTTCGGATCCTTGACCCGCTTCTTCGCCTCCCCGTAGAGCAACGCGAGCGGAATCAGCGGCGCCATCATCCCGGCGACGTAGGCGCCGCCGAGGAGGAGGCCGCCGGCCACAGTGCCACTTGTCGCCGACAGAGCGATGGCACCTGCCAGCACGGGCGCGCAGCAGGCGGTGGCTCCGCCCGAGAAGACGCCGAGCCCGAACACCGAGAAGGTCGAGCCGCTCAGCTTCGGCTGCGGGACGTCGATCGGCAGCATCGTTCCGCGCCAGAGCGCGACCGCGACGCCGATCATCATCAGGCCGCCCAGGGTGAACATCTGCGGGTGCCACCGGGAGACGTACGAGGCGAGCGCAGCGGCGCCCAGCGTGATCGGCAAGACGACGAGGGACACGCCGGCGACGTAGACGGCCGTCAGTCGCGCGACGCGCATCCGCCGCCCGCCGCCGATCGCCGCAAGGTAGGCGGGCATCATCACTCCCGCGCAACAAGGCGCGAAGAACGCGACCATTCCGGCCGCGAAGGCCGCCGCCAGCGAGCCCGCCATGAGCAGGTTGCTCAAAGCGCGAGCTCCTTGCGCAGCCGCTCCTCGGAGAAGCGCCCGTAGGCGACGACGCGCTGCCCATCGGTGAGCACTGGCAAGAACGTCAGCGGTAGCCCGCGCGTCGCGAGTGCCGCCGCCTCGCCGGAGTCGACGCTGATCTCACGAGCGGCGACATCGAGCGCTTCGAGGACCTCGTGAGCGCGCTGGCAGAAGTGGCAGTCCTCATTCGTGATCAGGATCAGGCTGTCTGCGGGCGCAGCGGTCGTCACGCGCTCAACGTCGTCGACGCGTGTGAAGGACAAGTGAAGCTCGCCGCCGCGACGACCTGGACTCGGGGTTTCTACGGACGAAGTCGGCGGCATTGCCGCAGACATGCACCCCGCGTCGGGGACTTCATTAGATCTCCATAGGATCTTCGCCGGCTCTTCGTCTGCGCGCGGGATCGTTGTTGATCGAGAACACGACGAAAGGTGCGACGATGAACGTCAACCGCATTCCCCTGATCGGCCTCCTGATCATCCAGGCCGCCATCGGCTACGAGTGGGCGATGTCCGGCGCGACAAAGCTCGTTCGCGGCGACTTCCCTTCCGGGCTGGCCGCCGAGCTGCGCGACAAGTCTCAAGGCGCCGCGTCCTGGTACAGGAGCTTCCTCGACGGCGCGGTGATCCCGCACGCCTCGAGTTGGGGCTACGCAATCGAGATCGGCGAGCTCTTGATTGGGGTCGTCTTGATCGCCACGGCGCTTCTCTGGCTCTTCGGCTGGGAGCGAGTGCACGGCCAGCGCCGCCAACTAGTGCTTGTTGCGGTCGCAGCCGCGGCTCTCGCAGGCGTTGTCATGAACGTCAATTTCCATCTCGCCAACGGCTCGCCACATCCCTGGCTGATCCCGAAGAGCGGTTTCGACGAGGGCGTTGACCTCGACAGCCTGATGCCCTTCATCCAGATCGTGCTCGCCGGAGTCAGCTTGAAGCTGTGGGCGAACCTCCGCCGTGAGCGCCACCCCTCGAAGGCCGCGCCGGCAGCGGGGGTGGTCGCCAAGGCGTGAACGGCCGGTGCTTCACAGTGCTTGAGATACGCCTCTTCGGCAAATGGCGCGTACCGGCGACCGGGCGTCGGGCCACGTCTCCCTCACAGTGCTCTCGTTGACGGGGGCTTCCTCGCGGCAGTCAGCGGTTCCCACAAGACCGGCCTACGAGTAGATCGTGGAAACGTTCAAGGCCGAGCGCGAACGCAGCCCACAGCGGTAGGTAGTCGAGCCGGACAAGCCCGTCGATGCCAAAACGGGTCGGACCGTAATCCCAAGGGACGGAGCCGACAAACCGGCGCAGCAGCCGGCCGCTCGTGTACTCCACACCGAGGATCCCGGCGCCGTAGAGCGCAGCGCGGAGCACGACGGGACGCTGCCGAATCCGGTCATGTACCGGCTCGAAGAGCGGTTGTGCAAGCCCGTAGACGGGCACGTTCAGGAGGCTGCTCGGGCAGCGCCGTCCTGTGTGGACGCAAACGAACAGCGAGTCAATCGCCCAGCCCGCGAGGCCGTAGGCGAGAAAACGTGCGCCGGGTCTCGAAAGACGCGATTCCACGGTGAGAGTGAAGGGTGTCAGACGCGGTAACCCGCTCGTGCCCTCGCTTCCCTCCCCAGAACCTCGATGGTCAGGAGGGGGGCAACGGTTCGAGTCCGTCGGTCGACTGAATCCAGGCCCGGAGAATTCCGCGCGCAAACGCTGGATGGGTCGAACTCAGCGGTTCCACGCACAAATCCTGCGGCTTTCTCCGAAGGCAAGTCAGTAGTTGCACTGTCGCGTAGCTGCATGGGCACGGCCACGATTGTGCGAAGGAACCAATCGAGCCTCGCGCGCCGCGCAAACAGCCGCATGGCGAGGGGGCGAAAGGAGTCATCTGTGAAGCATTTCCGAGCACCCACCATCTTGATCGGAGGGCTCGCCGTCGTCGCGCTGCTGGCCGGCAATGCCGTCGCCAACACCGCTGTCTTCAACGGGCGCTACGCCGGGACGACGACGGAGAAGGTCGACGGTCAGAAGATCACCGCAGTCGCAAGGGGCAAGGGCACGGCGACTCTGATCGGCAAGAGCACGATCAGCGGCACCGTCATCGCCACGACCTCCTCCGACCAGCCTTGCGCCCCCTTCAGCGGCCCCGGGGTGATCGCCGGCGCGGCCGGCAAGTTGAAGGTCACGGTCGTGCCTACCTCGCGTGGCTGCGCCGCCGGGACAGACGACAGGGACAACATCTCGCTCGCCGGCACCGTCAAGGTGCGCGGCGGCACCGCCAAGTTCCGGACGGCACGCGGCACGCTCCGGTTCACCGGCCACTACAACCGTTCGAGTGGCGCCTTCAGCGTGAAGCTCAAGGGAACTCTGAAGTTCTAATTCTGCCGAGACAAAGGAGCGCTGGCTCAAAATGAAACGAATCCTCACACTGGCGTTGGTGGGCCTCGCGGCCTTGGCGGTCGCCTCGGTCGCCGGCGCGCAGACCCCCCCGCCGGTCGTCCCGTTCCCGGCGGCGCAATCCGGAGCCGTTTTCGTCTCCGCACAGACCGTCACAGCTGACGGGGCGCTCAGCAACTACTTCGCGCCCGGCACCAGCGTCGTCTTCCGCGCTTACGCAGTGGACGGGAAGACGCACAAGATCGTGACGACCAAGACCTCGAAGTACTTCTACGTGAAGATCCCGACCCGGGAGAAGAACCTCAAGCTGAAGTACACGCCGCGCGCCGCGGGTGCGAGCGGCCGCTACGCGTGGACGGGCACCTGGAATGTCCCGGCCGACTACGCGACCGGGATCGTCAACTTCAAGGTGGTGGTCCAGACCAAGACGAAGCGGCTCGGCTCGTTCGTCCAGATGCCGGTTGCGACCTCGCAGCTGACCATCTCGACGACGCCCCAGACCCCGCCGGGCAGCGGCCCCGCCTCGCCTCCAGCACCGGGGGCGTCGAAGGTCAACGTGGCCCTCTACGTGGACAGCGTCAACGGCACCCGGCCCGCCGGGGCCGCGCCGCGGCCGATCGGCTGCACGCAGACCAACGTGTTCAAGCGCGGCGAGCAGTTCGTCCTCCGCGCCTGGGGATTCGACCTGGCCACCGGCACCGTCCTGTCGATGGACAACATCACCGACGCGCACTTCTCGGTTGCCGGCCTGCCCAACGTGACGCTGAACTGGGGCTCCCACGGTGCGACCGGAAACAAGGTGTGGTTCTGGACGAACTTCTGGAACATCCCGAAGGACTACCCGCTCGGCGACGTGACCGTCCACGTCAGCTTCGCCACGACCGCCGGCAAGGTCGGAACGTTCGACTACCTGATCACGATCATCCCGTAGCCAATCACCCGCAAACCAATCACCCCGCAAACCGAAACGGAGACGGTTCAAATGAGCACCAGCAGTCACAACGAGCGCTCCTGGATACGCAGGCGCGCACTCGTCGCGGGGGTGCTGGCAGGAGCGCTCCTCCTGCCGGCATACGCCTCCGCCGAGCCGAAGGCGTTGACGCCGCCCGCTATTCCCGGCGTCGCGGCGCTGCCCGGGCCCGTGGCCCCGGCCGCACAGCCGGCGCAGAACATGACCGTCCTGAAGGCGAAACCGGACATCGGCGTACCCGGCACGCCGTACACGCTTTCGGGCGTCGGCCTGCCGGCGCAGAAAGA
>JBGPYI010000083.1:0-8505 GCA_041493175.1 Gaiellaceae bacterium
AGGAAGAGTGGACGGCGACGCGCGGCGAGGGAGCGCGGCTCGACGGGCGGCCGCTCGAGGGGGAGCTGCCCAAAGAGCAGATAGAGATCCTTGCGTTCGAGGCCACGCGCACCGCCTCCGTTGCCGAGCAGGCCGCGGCCGTGGTCGATCTGGCCTACCGCCTGCGGATCATGGGCTCCCTGGCCCTCTCGCTCTGTCATCTCGCCGCCGGCCGCATCGACGCCGTCTGCTCGCTCAAGCCGGCGCGTGCGGTGGACATCGCCGCGGCCCAGCTGCTCGTCCTCGAGCGCGGCCTTGCCATCGACCTCCCAGACGCGCCGCCGTTCGCAGCTGCCCCGCTCGACGTGGAAGGGCGTTCACGGGTCGTCGCAGCGGGAACACCCGAGGTATGCCGTCAGCTGGCCCACGCCCTATCTGCATAGGCTGCTCGGGCTGGAACTACGCGTCGTGGAAGGACGAGTTCTACGAAGGGAAGCCTGCGCGAGTGTGGCTGCAGCACTACGCGCAGTACTTCGACACGGTCGAGGTGAACAGCACCTTCTACCGGCTGCCGCTGAAGACCTCGGTCGCGCGTTGGGTCGAAGAAACACCGCCGAATTTCGTCTTCGCTGTCAAGGCCAGCCGCTACCTGACGCACGTCAAGCGGCTGACGGATCTGGACGACGGCGTCAAGCGCTACTACGAGCGTCTCGAGCCGCTCGTGCGCTCGCCGAAGCTGGGACCCGCACTCTGGCAGCTGCCGGCGAACTTCCGCCGCGACGACGAGCGCCTTGCAACCGCGCTCGCGGCGCTGCCCACCGGGAGGCATTGCTTCGAGTTCAGGCACCCCAGCTGGTTCGTCGAGCCGGTGTACGCGCTGCTGCGCAAGTACGGCGCGGCGCTCGTGATCGGGGACCGTCCCGAGGTGAAGGAGTTCCAGGCGTACGAGTTCACGACGGACTGGACGTACGTGCGCTTCCACTACGGCTCCCGCGGGCGCCGCGGCAACTACAGCGAGTCGGAGCTGGAAAAGTGGGCACGACGCTTCGAGGAGTGGCGCCGTGAGCTCGAGATCTTTGCGTACTTCAACAACGATTGGGAGGTGTTCGCCGTCCGGAACGCCCTATGGCTGAAGCGAAGACTGTCAACCTGAGCTCGCCGGATCGCGTCCTCTTTCCCGAGGACGGGATCACGAAGGGCGACCTCTTCGAGTACTACAAGCAGGTCGGCCCCACGATCGTGCCGCACCTGCGCGACCGTCCGTTCACGATGAAGCGCTACCGCGAGGGGATCGACGCACCGGGCTTCTTCCAGAAGCAGGCGCCGAAGGGGATGCCGGACTGGATCCCCACGCGCCAGTTCAGCACCTGGCCGCGTGAGGGCGGCTCGCGGCTCGTCGACTTCCCGCTCGTCAACTCGACCGAAGCGCTGCTCTGGATGGTGCAGATGCATTGCATCGACATGAACGCCTGGTACTCGCGCGTGGACAAGCCCGACCGTCCGGACTTCGTCCTGTTCGACCTCGACCCGCCGGACGACGGGTTCGAGCTCGCGATCGAGGTCGCTCATCTCATCCGCGAGCTGCTCGAGGAGCTCGAGCTGCCGGGTTACGTGAAGACGAGCGGCGCGGACGGGATCCACGTCATCGCACCGATCACGCGACGGTCGACGTTCGAGCAGACCTACGAGTTCGCGGAGAAGGCGTCGCGGCTGCTCGAGCAGCGGCATCCGGGCAAGGTCACGACCGAGTGGCTGAAGAAGAAGCGCGACGGCGTGCTCGTCGACCACCGGCAGAACGGCCACGGGAAGACGATCGCCTCGGCCTACTCCGTTCGGCCGAAACCGGGTGCGCCCGTCTCCACGCCGCTTCGCTGGGAGGAGTTGACGCCTGAAATTAGGCCGCGCGACTTCGGCATGGAACAGGCGCTCCGGCGGATCGAAGAGCACGGCGACCTCTACGCCCCTGTGCTGGAGGATCCACGCCCGCTGGCGCCCGCGGCGAAGAAATTGGAACGGCTAGGCTCAGACCCGTGAGCGAACCAAACCGCGACCTGATCATGAAGGCGCTCGAGCGCGTCATCGATCCGGAGCTCCGCAAGCCGGTGACCGAGCTCGACATGGTGCGCGGCGTCGACATCGACGGCGGCGACGTGCGCGTCACGATCGCGCTGACGATCGCAGGTTGCCCGTTGCGAGATTCATTCGAGCAACAGGTGGCCGAAGTGCTGCGTGACGTGCCGGGCGTCGAGCGCGTCGCGCTCGGCTTCGACGTGATGACGCCGGAGGAGCGCCAGGCGCTGACGACGAAGCTGCGCGGCGGCCTCAAGGAGCGCTCGAAGGGTCTGTCGCTCGACGCGTCGACACGCGTGCTCGCGGTCTGCAGCGGCAAGGGCGGTGTCGGCAAGTCGACGTTGACGGCGAATCTCGCCGTCGCGCTCACGCAGGCCGGCAAAACTGTCGGCGTGCTCGACGCCGACGTGTACGGCCACTCGATTCCGCACATCCTCGGCATCCGCCAGAAGCCGGTGCTCGTCGACCGGATGATCGTCCCGCCCGTGAAGCACGATCTGAAGTTGATGTCGATCGGGTTCTTCCTCGACGACAACCAGCCGGTGATGTGGCGCGGGCCGATGCTGCATAAAGCGCTCGAGCAGTTCCTGTCCGACGTGCACTGGGGCGAGCTCGATGTGCTCGTCGTTGACATGCCGCCGGGCACGGGCGACGTTGCGATCTCGCTTGGCCAGCTGCTGCCGCGCGCCGAGACGATCGTTGTGACCACACCGCAGGCGGCTGCACAGGAGGTCGCGTCGCGCGCCGGCGTGATGGCGCAGAAGACCGGCATGCGGCTGGTCGGCGTGGTCGAGAACATGACCGGCGACGTCTTCGGCTCCGGCGGTGGGGAACGTCTGGCCGCCGAGCTCGGCATTCCGCTACTCGGCTGTATCTCGCTCGATCCGCTCCTGCGTGAATGCGGCGATGCAGGCGAGCCGCTCATGGTGACTGCGCCCGCATCCGAGAGTGCAGGCGAGCTGCGCACGATCGCCGAGCAGATCCTCGCGCTCGAGCGCGGCTCGATTATCAAGCCGCTGACGCTCGTCTCGCGCTAGAAGTCGGGCGCGAGCGTCGTGGAGCCGCTGGCGCGCCTGACCGCTCTCGGTTTCTCCACCGAGGACGCGCAGACCCTGGCCGAACACTTCCTCGACGCGGAGCGGCGCGGCAAGCGCGGACACGGTCTCGCGCGTGTGGACTGGCTCGAGACGCTGACCGGCCTCGATCCGGGCGCAGAGCCTGAGTGCATCGTCGCGGAGGCGTGCTACGAGCGCTGGGAAGGACGGGGCGCGCTCGGGTACCTCACTCTCGCTGCGATCTGCGCGGGCCAGCTGGAGGATCCGCCGGAGGCTGCCCGGCTGATCGTCGCCCACGACTGCTTCCCGACGGGAATGCTCGGCTACTGGGCCCGCCGCATCGCCGCAGGCGGGCTCCTGGCCGTGCTAACGGCCACATCACCGCCGCGGCTCGGCCATCCGGAGGGAGGGCCGAAGCTCGCCGGCACAAATCCGCTCGCCATCGCGATTCCGAGCTCGGACGGCAGGCCGATCGTCAGCGACGTCTCGATGGGACGCGTGACCTACGGGGACGTGATCGCCGGTGCCGCCTCGGAAGACGAGCTGGTGCCGTTCGGCGGCGAGCACGCGCACAAGGCCTTTGCGCTGGCTCTCGGCCTCCAGCTGCTCGTCGATTCGCTCATCGGCGACGGTTACGGCGCGGTGATGCTCGTTGCGCAGCCCGCTGCCGATCCCGTTCCCGCCTTGCGCACCCGGGCGGCCGGTTTGCGCCTCCCGGGCGACGCATGATTCACACCCGCTAACCGGACTGCTTGCGCAGCGCGCCGAGGACGACCGGGTCGATCCGTTCGAGCCCGTCGACCCGCTCCTCGAGGTTTTCCGTGCCCGCCCAGGCGTTGAAGGCTTTGTCCAGCTCGCCGTCGTAGCCGAGCTTCGCCAGGCGGTCACGCAGCTCCGTGGCGAGGGCTTCGTCGACGGTGATCCAGTCCTCGGATGGGGTGATCCCGAAGAGCTCGTTGTGCAATCCGTAGAGCCGCTCCAATTCGACGATTGGGCGCTCGTGGTCGTCGACGCGGAGATCGACGACGATGTCCGAGAGTTTCGCGTAGCCGGCGTCCTTCTCCACCACCAGGAGGGACGCGGACTGCTGGCCGCGCCGGTCGCCGCCGGCGGCCTGCGCGGCGGCGAGGCACTCGATCAGCCGTTCGGCAAGAGAGAGGTGCCCGTTCTGCTCGAACGTGACGGCGAGCGCATTCACCGTCTCCTCGGACACGAGGATGTTGCCCTGAGCCGCGTAGCCGTTCCCCGTGCGGCCGCCGGCCCAGTCGTGGCACTCGTCTCCGGTGAACGTGGCTGCGCGGCCCTGGCCGTCCACGATGCCTACCTGCCGCTCGGCCCGGCCGTCGTCCGCGGCGGTGAGCGCCTCGACCACCTCCCCGGCCGAACGTCCCTCGCGCAGGAGGGCGAGCCCGTCGGGGCCGTAGCGTGGGTTCGCATAGGACTGCGTTGCGATCGCGCCCACCTGCGGCTCGGCCCACGGAACCACCGAGCCGACGGCGAGGAACTTCGACTGCACGGCGACGCCCCACTGACCTGCGTCGCGATCGCACGCGACGATCGAGTACGTCGCGACGACGTCGCTACGGGCCATACGTCAGTTCGCGGAGGTCCAGGTCGAGCAGCTCGCGGCGCTCGGCCGGAACGAGCGCCGACGCAACCTCCGGGTGCGCGAGCGCAGCTTTCACCGCCTCCGCCGAAGCGGCTCGCACGACGATCGGCCGCCCGGTCGCGTGCGCTTCGTGCAGCTCGCGCTCATCCGACACGTCGTCGAGGACGAGCGCCTCGCCGAGGTCGAGCTCGCCCTCGACGGCGATCTCCGGGACACGGCGTCCCGTCGCGCCGAACCAGCGCTCTCTCACAGCTCGATCGACCCGCCCGGGTCGAGCGCGTGCACTTCGACTCCACCGGCGAGTCGCTTCAGCTCGTCAGGCGTTCCGGCCAGGAGCGGGAACGTCCCGTAGTGAGAGGGAACGACGCGCTTCACGCCGAGCAGCTCGCAGGCCACTGCAGCCTCCCGCGGATCCATCGTGAAGTGGCCGCCGATCGGCAGCACGGCGACGTCCGGAGAGTAGATGCGACCGATGAGCTGCATGTCGCCGAAGACGCAGGTGTCGCCTGCGAAGTAGACCTTCTTGCCGTCCTCGAGCTCGACGACGATCCCGGCGGCCTCGCCGAGGTACGTTCCATCGTCGGCAGAACTCGAATGGAACGCGTTCGTGAGTGTGAACTTGATGCCCTCGACCTCGACGGTTCCGCCCTTGTTCGGACCCGGGACATCGTCGGTCTGCGCGCCCTGCCCCTGCAGCCAGCCTTTCAACTCGACCTGCGCGACGATCGGCACGGAACCGAACTTCTGAGTGATCGCGACGACGGAGCCGAGGTGGTCGGAATGACCGTGCGTGACCGCAATCACGTCGCAGCGCTCCGGGTCCTTCTCGGACTCGGGACACTTCGGGTTGTCGAACCACGGGTCGACGTAGATGCGCTTGCCGCCCGGCGAGTCGAGGCGGAATGAGGCATGTCCCAGCCAGGTCAGCGACGCAGCAGCCATCGGTCTCCTCTCGTTTCGCAGTGGCGGCGCGGAGCGTAAAGGAACGTCCGAGGTGAGGGCGAAGCTTGGCGAGGATGTCCCGGCGCCTGCTTCCCGCCCTCTTCGTTCTGGCGGCCCTCCTCGCCGACACGGGCGGGAGCCATGGGCTGGCCTTCGTCTTCCTGCTGCTCGGGATTCCGGCGGGATTTGCGCTCGCCCTCGATTGCTACGGCGAAGCGCTCGAGTCCCGATGCAGCCTCGTCCGGCCGATCCTCGCCGCCACCTCGCTGCTCCTGCTCGTCCTGGGTGCCGCGCTCCACAGTCCCGCAGTGATCGGGGGCGTGCCGAAAGTTGCGATCTCCGCGCTCGTGCTCGCACTGTTGCTGTACGCAGCGGCCGCGATCGGCGCGTTGCTCCCGGGCGGGCGCACCGTAGCCGAGTCGGCCTGACGCGTTCACAGTTGCGTACGGCCCCTTCCGCCAGGTAGAAGCGGACCATGCTCACGCGCCTGGCCCAGCTCGTGCACCGGCGCCGCGGCCGTTTTGTCGCCCTCTGGGTTCTGCTCACGGCATTCGGCCTCTTTGCGACGATGCGCGTCTCCAATCGGTGGTTCGAGTCGTTCTCGATCCCGGGCTACTCCGCGTATGAGACGAACCAGAGGACGCTGAAGACCTTCGGGACCGGTGAGCAGGCGCCGCTCGTCGCGGTTTTCCAGTCGAGTGGGGACGTCACGAAGGAAAAGCTGACGCAGGCGATCGAGACGGCCGCGGCAATCAACCCGGGCTCGCGCGTCAGCTCGTACTTCGACTCGCGCGACAGCGTCTACGTCTCGCGCGACCGTCACACGACGTTCGCGGAGATCTATCCACCGGGTCAGAACACCTTCTCGACCGAGCCTCATATCAAGGCTGTGCGGGCAGCGCTGCGGGCGAACGCACCGCCGGGCGTCGAGACGCATCTCACCGGACTTCTGCCGCTCTACGCTGCGTCGAACGGGGGCGGGCAGGGCCCGAGCGTGCTCACGGAGGCGCTGATCGGCGGCGTCGGAGCGCTCGTGATCCTCATGTTCGTGTTCGGGACGCTGCCTGCAGTCGCGATCCCGCTCGCCGTGGCGCTGACTGCGATCCTCAACACGTTCACACTCGTGTGGCTGCTGACGTACGTGACGAACGTCTCGATCATCGTCCAGTTCCTGATCGCGCTCGTCGGTCTGGGCGTTGCCATCGACTACGCGCTGCTGATGATCTTCCGCTTCCGCGAGGAGCTGGCGGCCGGCGAGGACGTCGAGACGGCCTTGGTCGAGACGATGACGCACGCAGGCAGGTCGGTCATCGTTTCCGGCTCGACGGTCGCCGTCGGGCTGCTGAGCATGGTCCTCCTGCCGCTGCCGTTCATCAGGTCGATCGGGATCGGCGGCATGCTGATCCCGGCGGTGTCGGTGCTCGTCTCGATCACGCTTCTCCCCGCGCTGCTCTCGTTGCTCGGGCACCGCATCAACAGGCTGCGTGTGATGCCGAGGCGCTTCGTCGCCGTCACCGATCCGGAAGCGGGCTGGTGGGGCAAGTGGGCACGCCTCGTCATCCGTAGGCCGCTGCCGGTGGCCGCCGTAGGCGCCGTGATCGTCGGCTTGCTGCTCGCGCTCGGACTCCAGCTCAATCCGAGCGAGGCTCAGGCCAAGGACTTTCCCGGCAAAGGCGATGCGATCACCGGCCGGGACGTGCTCGCCCGCGCAGACATCTCGGCCGGGGCGATGAAGCCGTTCGTCGTCTTGTCGCCCGCCGACGGTGCAGGTCAGATCGCACAACGTCTCCGCGGGGTCGAGGGCGTCTCCGGCGCGACGGCGCCGGAGAGCTGGCGCAAGGACGGCCTTGCCCTCGTCGAAGCGATCCCGAGTGTCGACGGCTCGAGCAAGGCGGTGCGCGGAACGATCTCGCGCGTGAAGGACGCCTTGCCGGCCGGTGTAAGTCTCGGGGGCGTCGCGCCGGAGGACCGCGACTTCGTGCATGCGGTGTACGGCAACTTCCCGTACGTCCTGCTGTTCGTAGTGCTGCTGACCTACGTTCTGCTCGCGCGCGCGTTCCGTTCGTTGCTACTGCCGCTGAAGGCCGTGATCCTGAACCTGGTGTCGCTCGGAGCGGCATTCGGGATCATCGTCTTCATCTTCCAGCAGGGTCACGGCTCGGACGCGATCTGGGGCGTGCCCGCGACGCAGTCGATCATCCCGTGGATTCCACTGATGATCTTCGCGTTCCTGTTTGGACTTTCGATGGACTACGAGGTCTTCATGCTGACGCGCATGCGCGAGGCATACGACGAGACGAAGAGCACGCGTGAGGCGGTCTCACTCGGGCTGGCGCGCACGGGGAAGCTCGTGACCAGCGCGGCGCTCGTGCTGATGTTCGCCTTCTTCGTGCTCTCGACAAGCCCGGGCACCGACATCAAGCAGTTTGGGATCGGGCTCGCGGCCGGGATCATTTTCGACGCGACCGTGATCCGGGCGCTGCTGGTTCCGGCGATCGTGATGCTGATGGGCCGGTGGAACTGGTGGCTGCCGGCCTGGGCTGCACGCCCGCTGCGCACGCGGCCGAGCGAGCCGGTGCCAGAGGCGCGACCGGTTCCCGAAGCTGCCTAGAAGGGCAACGAGCTCGCGGCGTGCTTCGCCATGTCGATCAGCGGCTGGACGGCGAAGAACGAGCCGACCGTGACGACGAGGCAGGCGAAGACCGCGGTCTGCAGCAGCGCGTCGCGGGGAGGTGAGCCGCCGCCAATGGCGCCACTTGTGGCGCCGCCTAGAGGACGCGCGGGCTCTGCCCGTGCGTCCGTCCCCGCAGCTAGTTGCTGGTCTTCCGTGCGGCGCATGAACATCGCGCG
>JBGPYI010000094.1:0-8039 GCA_041493175.1 Gaiellaceae bacterium
GATCGAGGTCGACCGCTACGAGGGAGTCCCGGGCTACGAGAGCTGGTGGGACGTCCCGGTCGCCGAGGTTTCGGAGGTCGACGCCGTCCAGGCGGCGCGCAAGGCCTACTCCCGGGCGAAAGCTGCGCTTTCGCCCGGGAAGTAGGACCATGCGAAAGCTGCGCTTTCGCATGGATTCAGGTACGGCGCTTCGCGCGGAATGTGCGCGGGCGGAGCCCGCGCACTCTCATTGGTGTGTGCGCTTGGCGGTTGTTCCCTTCCGTGCGGGCACGGGCGCTGAAGCGTCCGCGCCCGCATCGGTCCGCCTGCGGCTAAGCCCGCTGCGCGTGCCTTAGCCTCCGGCCTTCGTGGGACTGCTGAACGCGCGTTCACCGGCCCCACCGAGGGCCGGAGGTTAGAGCAGGCGCAGCCGCCCTAACCGCAGGCCGACCTCACGCGGGCGGGGACGCAAAGCGCCACCGCCCGCGGACCACCCCAAAAGCCCACCAGCAACCCCAGAAGAGTGCGCGGGCTCCGCCCGCGCACATTCCGCGCGAAGCGGCGTAACCCAAACCCCGGGCGAAAGCGCAGCTTTCGCCCGGTCACTCCCCTTGCCAGTAGTCGAGCTTCGGTTCGTTGCGCAGGAGCGTCTGATAGCCCTCGCCCTCCGTCCAGATCCCCACCTTGCCGCTGTCGGGATAGTGGACGACGGCGAGCGGCGACTTCGACGAGAAGAGGACGATGCGGACGGGCTCGTTCGTCCTGTTGATCACCTGATGGGCTCCTAACGGCCCCTCGGGAAAGACCGTGACGTCGCCCGGCTCGAGCACCTGCTCGCCGTCGGGCGAGCGGAGCGTCGGCTTGCCCGCCACGACGAGCAGCCACTCCTCGCAGCCATGCTCGTAGTGGTACGGCCACGTCTTCTCGCCGGGAGGGAGCTCGTAGAGGCTGCCTCCGAGCATCGTTGCGCCGAGGCGCTTGCCGATCGCGGTCGCGCGGTGGCGGTAGCCGTCCCGGTCGTGCTGGTCGTCCCAGTCACCGCCGTTGTGGACGTTGAACGTCTGCATCGAGGCGATCCTAAGTGC
Organism: Gaiellaceae bacterium; assembly: GCA_041493175.1. GTDB lineage: Bacteria > Actinomycetota > Thermoleophilia > Gaiellales > Gaiellaceae > 3-1-20CM-4-69-9. The sequence continues at coordinate 1,065 of JBGPYI010000094.1, forward strand.
TAGACGTCCCGTACATCGAGCTCGACGAGCTCAATCACGGTCAGCTCTGGTTACAGGACGAGGAGGAGCCGGAGCCGCACGCTCTCGCGGATCGTGATCGGCGGCGTCGCGCGCTCTACGCGTGCGGCGAGCGACCGGGAGATCTTCGTTCCAGCCCACTCGCTCACCGTCTCCACGAGCTCCTTGCCGTCGTCGAAGGTGTCGAGCACGTCGTAGCCTCGCTCGGTCTCGGCTGAAAAGAGCCCTCCGGCAACGGTTTCGTCGATGAGCTCGGCGACGCTGTTCACCGTCCGCCTCCACTCGCGCATGTCGAGAGTCCCGAGGACCGTCCCTTTGGACTCGACGGGAACGCGGCCGCCGACGGGCTGGGCGTCGAGAAGCAGTCCCCCGGGGACAAGAGCTCGATGGATCTTGCGCAGAGCGTTCACGACGCTCTCCAGCGGCAGGCATCACAAGGACCAGCCGCAGAGAGCGATGTCAAACCGGTGGCGCGGCGCATCGAGCTCCTCGGCGCCGGCCACTGCGAAGGTCACGCGTGAGTGCGCAGCAGACGGGAGACGCGACCGCGCCTCTTCGACCGCCTCCTCGTCCGGATCGAAGGCGAACACCTCAGCCGCCCTCGACGCGGCGAACTCGGTTAGCCGACCTCGCCCGCAGCCGACGTCGAGCACGCGCTTGCCGTCGAAGTCGACGAGCTCGGAAATCGCTCGTGTCTCGACTCCCTCGGCGTCCCGAACCCACACAGCTTTACTTCTCCGGCTTGTACGCCTTGACGGTCGAGCCGTTGGCGCCGAACTTGATCGCCTTCTGCCGAGTGTCCTCGAACTTCGAGTTCATGTAGGTCGCGACAAGGTTGCCGGTCTCGATCCGTTCGAACCCGTGCCGCTTCAGGACTCCCTCGTACTCTGCTTCCAGCAGAGCTCCGGCAATTCAGCCGGTCCAGAGGTCGATGTTGCGGCGGCCCTCCTCGCTGACGGGATTCTGAATCGTCACGTCTGCGAGCTGTATTCGTCCGCCGGGCCGCAGCACGCGGAAGATCTCCGCGAAGACAGCGTCCTTGTCCGGAACGAGATCGATGACGCCGTTGGAGATGACTACGTCGATGCTCTCGTCTGGGAACGGCAGGTGCTCGATCTCGCCCTCCAAGAACTCGACGTTGCCTAAGCCGAGCTGCTCTGCTGCCGCGCGCGCCTTCGCGAGCATCTCCGGAGTCATGTCGATCCCGGTGACGGAGCCCTCGGGCCCGGCCATCTGCGCCGCGACGAACGAGTCCGTGCCGGCGCCGCAGCCGAGATCGGCGACCCGCTCGCCGGGCTCGAGCCGCCCGAGCGAGAACGGGTTCGCAACCCCGGCGAAAGACTCCGCCGCGGCGTCGGGCACGTTCGCGAGCTCGGGCGGGTAATCGAGATCTTCGGCCCACGAGCGTCCGGTTGGGAAGACGAAGTCCTTCTCGGGCTCCTGCGAGAGCGACGCGTAGGTCTTCTTGATCTCCCGCTTGAGAAGATCGACGTCGATGGGGACTTCGACAGCCATCAGCTAGCTGAACACCGTAGCGCCTTCATCGATCCATTCCTAGAGCCCGACGGCTTCTGGCGGTGGGAGAGGGCTTTGCGGCAGCCCCGGACGCGGGTCGCCGGCGTTGTACTCCCTCGGTGCGACGTCGTTCGGGCCGTCGGGATAGAAGAGCGACGCGAGCACCTGGATGTGCCGACGTCCGACTCCTAGCTCGAACTGGCCGCCGCCGTACATCTGGATCCCATCGGCGGCGCAATGCTCGATGCACTCCAGCAGCCGCTCGGTCGTGCCGAAGCGCGACGGCTTGATGTTGAGCCATCCCGGCTGCACCTGCAGCGAGCGCACGTCCGCCACCGAGTGGATCGGCGCGTCGAAGCTCATCCTTCCCTCCTGCCCTCGCAACGCCGCTCCGCACTCGCCGTCGAGGGACGCGTCTTCCAAGACGGCGTCGGGAAAGAGCTCGACGGCGGCGCGATACAGCGCAGGGTCGGGCACGACATCGACGGGCGTGCCCGTGTAGTACGCCTTGAAGTCGAGAACACGGACGCGATCGGGCGCCGCGAGGCGCTCCATGAACGGTCTGTCCCAGTCGTTCTCCGGATCGAGCTTCAGCTCGAGGTCCGGGTTGTGCTGCAACCAGGCGAAAGCGTCGCCGCGCGTCGAGACGACGAACCGGACCGGACGGTACTCGCGTTCCACCGCAGCGCCGAGCGAAAGGTCGTTCTGACGCAGCGCCAGGTCGAGCGCGGCGCTCTCGAAGGCCCAGCGCCGGTAATCCTCGGACGCCTTCATCTTCGGCTCCGTCTCGAACAGTCGCAGCCCGTCGAGCTGCGCCGAGAGCTCTCCAAGCGTCGTGCGCCCGGGAGCATCGAGGTCCGGAAACCAGTCGTGATCCTCCGCCGTGTACGTCACGTCCTCGCCTCGGCCTTGTTCGCCCCGACCCCCGAGCACGACCGTCGTCGTGACGCGCGTGAACTGCGTCGAGACGTCGACGGACTTCCGTTCGGTGGTGACGTCCTCGACATTCAGCTCGAGGCCGCGAAGCCGGTCCCAGAGCGCCATCAGCCTGGGCTCGGCTCGGGCTGACCCGACTGCTCGATGCGCATGAGGCGATACACGAGTGGAATCGCGGCGAGAATCGGGATCCCGCACACCGGCCAGAGAACCTGGTAGCCGTCCGTCGAATGCAGGTAGGGCCGCGCGAGGTCGATCGCAGCCCCCGCCACCGGCGCACCGAGCAGGAGGCCGAGCCCCTTCGTCGTGGTGGCGAGCCCGGACACCGCGCCGCGGTGCTGCTCCGGCATCAGCTTGAAGAGCAGCCCCCACGCAAGCGTCATCACCAGACCGCCCGCGACCGAGAGCGGGACGATGAGCGCGAAGTACCAGGTGTGCCACTTGGTCGCCACTCCGGCGACCAGGAAACCGCCGCCGTAGAGGAAGGACGACCAGAAGATCACGCGGGCAATGCCGAAGCGATCACCCAGCCGGCTCGCGAGCAACGCGGCGATGACGTACCCGGTCGCAACGGCGCCGAGCAGCGCGGACGAGATCGCCTTCGTCTCGTGCAGGCCGTCCAGCACATACAGGACAACGAACGTGCGCGCGGCGGCGAACGTGCCTTCCCACGCGGCGTTCGCGAACAGGAAGCGCCGCACCTCGGCTTCCTCCCGCAGGATGCGCCAGCTCCGCTTGAAGTACGCGGTCACGCCCTCGAACACGCGGCCGTGACCGCCGTCCTCGCGGACGAAGACGATCGGGATCGCACACGCCGCCGTCGTCACCAAGGCTGCAAGGACAAACGGCGCGGCGTGCCACGCCTTGAGCAGGAACCCGCCGCCCACGAGCGCGGCGCCGAGAGCGATCCCGCGCAGCACGTGCTGAATCCCCTGAGCGCGCCCATATGTCGAAGACGGCAGGAGGTCCGGATAGAGACCGCGGTACGGCGGTTCGTACACGTAGTACGCGAAGAAGAACGCCAGCACGATCAGCGTCGTCGTCCAGAGGTTCGGCATGAAGGCAATCAGCAGCAGGCAGAAGCCCATCGGGCCGAGCGCGGCGAGCATAAACGGGCGACGGCGACCGAGCGGCGTATGGAACGTGTCGCTCCACGGGCCGATGACCGGCGAGAGCACGAGTGCGAACACACCCTCGGCGCCGAGGACGAGGCCGATCAGCGTTCCCGATTCTGTGAATCGACTCAGCAACGGCGGCAAATACGCCGCCGTCGTCGTGATCGAGAACGCGAGCCCGAAGGCTCCAGATCCGAGGATCCAGAAGAGGCTCCGCCTGACGGAGTCCGAACGCCGCGCAGCTTCCGCGGTTACTTGTGTCACGCGGGTCAGAGCTTGGCGGCTTCGCGGTCGGCGGCGAGCCCGCCGCAGATCACCTCGACAACCGTCTCCTCTGCGCGGGTCACCGCTTCGTCGCCGTCTTCGAGCTTGCCGAGCACCCAGCCGGTCAGGATCTCTTCGAGCGCGCCGTAGAAGACGTAGCTGGCCATGCGCGGATCGAGGTCGGAGCGGAACTCGCCTTCGGCCTGACCCCGCGCGATGATTCGTTCGATCCCGGCGAACGCCGCCTCGAGCTCGTCGATGCGCTGCTGCAGGTGGGAGCTGCGCGTCACCTCGCGCACGAGCACGCGCACGAGGTCGGGGTCGCGCCGCCAGGCACGCAGGAGGATCTTCGCAATGCCCGCGAGCCGGTCACGTGCGCTCTCGTCGGTCTCCTCGACGGAACGCACGGCATCGAGCACGTCGCGCCACGTCTCGCGGAAGATCGTCTCGAGCAGCTCCTCCTTGGAGCGGAAGTAGTGGTACAGCAAGCCGTGCGCAACGCCCGCCTCTTCCGCGATGTCACCGACGCGGCAGGTGTGGTAGCCCTTGTGGGCGAACACGCGCACGGCCGCGTCGAGAATGAGCCGACGCTTGTCCTCCTGACCTTTTGAACGGTCGGTCAACGGTCGGAGTCTAGTGCCCCTTCCAGTGATGCTGCCGAGTTTCCGGGTCGCGAGCACCAAGCCAGGGGCCGCACTCGTTCGCAGCCAAGGCTGTCAGCCTTGGTAAGAACGAGGGTGGACTCTGGCGCCGCGTGATCGCGGGCCGGAGGCCGGCGTGCATTGCTGGGAGGGGCACGGGTGCTAGCGTCGCCTTTGTGGTGCTACGCGGCCTGGTGGTAGTCGACTTCACGCGCTACCTGCCCGGCCCCTTCGCCAGCCGCGAGCTCCTGCGGCTCGGCGCGCGGGTCGTCCGGGTGGAGTCGCCGGACGGCGATCCGCTCCGTTCGGTCGCTCCCGGGTGGGACGCCGCACTCAACGCAGGCAAGGAATCTGTGGTCTGGGATTTCGAGCGGGATCCAGGGCTCGGGCCGGCCCTCGCCGCCCGCGCAGATGTGGTGGTGGAGGGCTTTCGTCCCGGCGTCGCCGAGCGACTCGGGGTCGGCGCCTCCGCTCTGCCGGAGTCCGTCGTGTATTGCTCGGTCACGGGCTTCGGTGCAGCGAGCCTGCGCGCCGGTCACGATCTCAACTACGTGGGCTGGGCCGGGCTGCTCGCGGACACCGCGCCGGCACTGCCGCCGGTGCAGATTGCCGACATCGCCGGCGGCTCGCTCTTCGCCGTCATCGAGATTCTCGCTGCGCTGCTCGAGCGACAAAAGAACGGGGGGCGCGGCGCGCACCTCATCGTCTCGATGACGCACAACGCCCACAGACTCGCCGCGCATCGACTGCGCGGGGAGCCCGAGCGCACGCTCACCGGCGGCCTTGCCTGCTATCGCATGTACGAGACGGCCGACGGACGCTTCCTCACCGTGACGGCGGTCGAGGCGAAGTTCTGGCAACGCCTCTGCGAGCTGATCGGCCGCCCCGAGCTCGTCGAGCGGCACTACGAGCAGGACCAGGAGGCGCTGGCCTCGGAGCTCGCCACGGTGTTCCGGTCGCGGCCGCTCTCGGAGTGGCTCGACCTCTTCGAAGGCGAGGACGTGATGGCAGGCCCGGTCGCGACACTCGCCGAAGCGTCGGAGTGGCTCGGCGAAGAGGTCGCGACCGGCAGCGCGCCCGCTCTCGGTGAGCACACAGAGCGTTGGCGCGACGAACTCGACCTCGTTTGAGGGATAGCCGCTCGCGCAGCCGAGGACGATTTGAATCGCGGATGACTCCGCGCCGCGTCCTCTCCCTGCTCTGCCTCGCACTCTGCGCCTCGGCGCTCGTCGGCTGCGCCGCCGGCGATGCCCTCGCGCTCGACCCGGTCGCGCAGGCCGCCAACACGACCGCGAAGACGACGTCCTCGCGGTTCGAGTTTCGCGCCTCGATCGACGCAGGCAGGGTCGGCTCGTTTGCATTCCACGGAAATGGCGTCTTCGACGGGAAAGACAAGTCCGGCTGGATGAACATGCACTTTGCACTCCCGCCCGCATACCAGCTGCAGGTCCCCACCTCGGACCCGAGCATGGAGATGATCTTCGACGGTAGCCACGGTCTCGTCATGTACATGCGCTCGCCGCTCTTCGACAAGATGGTGCCGACGGGCAAGTGGGTGAAGATGGACGTCGGGAAGATGGCCAAGAAGGAAGGCGTGGATCTCGGCGCGATCATGAACGCGAACCAGGCGGATCCATCCCAGTCGCTCCGCATGTTGACGGCGTCGAGCGGCGCGCACGTGACCGGGTCGGACCGGATCCGCGGCGTACAGACGACGCACTACGCGTTCAACATCGACTTCAAGAAGCTCGCCCACGACAACAAGGCGTTCAAGCAGCTGACGGACGCGGCGGGCTCGGTCTCGGCACCCGCCGAGGCGTGGATCGACGCCAAGGGCCGCGTGCGTCGGCTGACGGTCACGATGTCGCTGGGCGGACAGCTCGGCACGCCGATGACGATGACGATGACCGAGGACCTCTACGACTTCGGCGTGCACGCGGACATCACGCCGCCGTCCGACGACCTAGTTGTCGACCTCTCCTCGCTGACCCGCTCTAGTTCCTAGTACGCGAGCGCGGGGGATTGATAAGCGGCGAGCCCTACCAACCCGGGGTCGGGAACTGGTCTCCTTACGGACGTCGCGGCGTCGGTTGCCAGGATGGGCGGGCATCATCGGCTGAGTTGTGGGTGAGCCGCGTCTGTCCGCTGCCGTCGGCGTTCATGACGTAGATCTCGTGGTCTTCGTCGGCCTTGTCGTTGCTGTGCCAGCATCTCCTCTCGAAAGCGATCTTGGTTCCGTCGGGCGCCCAAGCAGGTTCCCCGGCATCGGCGTGCGTCAGGCGGCGCTGGGCGCTGCCGTCGGGATTCACGAGGTAGATCGCAGCGGCCGCGTCCGGGTCACCGAAGCTTCTCCTGAAGGCGATCCTGCTCGTGACTGGTGACCAGGCGGGGTCTTCACTGTCCGCGTGAGTGTCGGTCAGCCTCCGCTGTCCGCTGCCATCGCTGTTCATGACGTAGATGGAAGTGAAGCCGGACCCGAAGTGAGC
>JBGPYI010000173.1:0-5220 GCA_041493175.1 Gaiellaceae bacterium
GGTGGTCGTCGTGGTCGTGTCAACGGCGAGCTGCTGGCTGTCTTCCCCACTCAGAGGGTTCTGGGCACTGAGCTGGTTGCCTGCAACAGCGGCGAGTGACGCGCCCGCGAAGAAGAGCGTGGTGAAAACGAGCGTAGTGGCGAGCCGACGCTTCTTCGACTTGGGCTCGCCGGACTCGCCCTCTTCGGGAGTCGACTGACCGCCGAACTCCCAGTTATTTCTACGAATGAACCGTCGTGGCATTGCCATTGCTCCTTCGGTAAAGCGCCCTGGCCGCCACTTCGGGCGCGGAATCTCTGCGTTGTTCCGCAGCCGCTTACGGTTTTTTGACTATCGATCCCAGCCGGGCCCAGCCAACTCCCTCACTTAAGGGAACGTCGCGGCAGATCACCCGCGCGGGGGATACGCGCTGGACGGTCGCAAGGACGATGACTTTGCCGAGATTGACAGGAAGGCGAAGCGGCGCGCCTAGAGAGAAAGGACGCACCAGCTTGTCACGCAGTTTTGACCGACTTCAAGTCGATTCCACATCCACTAGTCCACTTTGCACTGCGCGCCACCGCGCGCCCGAAAACGCGAAGGGGGGTGAATCCATGTCGTTCAAGGATCTGGTCCTTTATCTCCGCGCACGCTATGCAAGCGAGGAGGGTCAGACGATGGCCGAGTACGGCGTCGTCCTGGCAGTGATCGCGATCGGCGTGATTGTGGCGCTCACGGCGCTTTCCGGCGGAATCTCCGGCGCGATCAACAACGTCGTCGGGAACCTGTAGTCCGCAGTCGTAACCGAGAACAGGAGTTTGACCATGAAGCACCACGACAGGCATCGAATCCACGAGTTCCTCGCGTTTCTCTCGCGTGAGCACGCTCAGGCGAAGCCTGACAAGACGGTCACCCTCACGGTGATGAGCGGGAGCTCGTTCCTCGCCTTCACCTACTTCTCGGAGAACGGTGCGAATGCAGTGACCAACCTGGTGCGGCTATTCACGTAGCCGCCCAGGCATCGGCGGGGCCCTCTCCTGGCGGCGAGGGCCCCGCGAACTCTTCCGACGTGGGAGCCGAAATGCAGCTGAAGGACACCATCAACAACGAGCGAGGACAGACGATGACGGAGTTCGCCTTCGTCCTGCCGATCCTGCTCGTGTTGCTCTTCGGCATCATCCAGTTCGGGATCATCTTCAACAACTACGTCGCGCTTACAGATGCAGCGCGTGCCGCATCGCGCAAGGGCGCCGTGTCGCGTAGCGCCTCCAATCCCAAGGCGGCCTGCGAGGCGACGGGCTACGCCGCCGGAACGAATCTCCGGAATCCGGGTACGGACTTCGTCCTCACGTGCTCCTCCTCCTGGACGATCGGGTCGGACGTCACCGTCACGGCCACGTACCCCTACGACATCCATCTGCTGGGCTGGGTTGTTGCGAGCGGGCAGCTCAACACGACCATGAAGGAGCGAGTCGAATGAGCTTTGTCCGCAAGAACGAAAGAGGTCAGGCGATCGTCCTGATGACCCTTTCCCTCGTCGTGATCTTGGGCATGGCGGCGCTCGTGCTCGACGTCGGAAACTGGTTCCACACGAAGCGCCGGCTTCAGGGAACGGCCGACGCCGCAGCCCTCGCCGGTGCGCAGCAGCTCCCGAACGATCCGAGCGGCGCCCAGGCGATGGCGCTCAGCTACGCCAACAAGAACGGCGGAGACGTTGCGGGTGCGAACATCACGGTCACCTCTACGGTGCTGCCGAACGACACCATCAGCGTCCGGGCAAGAAAGACGGCTCCGGGCTTCTTCAGCGGGCTCCTCGGCATCTCCAGCGCCGACATCGACGCGCGCGCGAAGGCCCGTGTCGGCCCGCCCGTGCAGGCGCGCTATGTCGCCCCGATGGTTGTGTACTGCGGTCACGACCTGATCCAGAACTGCAACGACAATCACGTGCCGACCTTCGGCGTCAAGACGACGATGGACTTCGACAAGATGGGCGCGCCCGGCGCTTTCGGGATGCTAAATCTCGCGGGCGGCAACGGGGCTGTCGGCGCGAAAGAAGAGGGCGACTGGATCCTGAAGGGCTTCGACCAGTACTTGGGGTTAGGGCTCTACCGCTCCGATCCGGGCGCCAAGTTCGAGTCGTCCACCGTCGGTGCCGCGCTCGACGCGCGGATCGGCACCGTTCTGCTGTTCCCGGTCTTCAAGACCCTCAACGGCAACGGCCAGAACGCCGAGTACGACATCATCGGCTGGATCGGCTTTCACCTGGACAGCTGGAGCGTGCACGGCCATACCGCTCAGCTGAAGGGGTATTTCACGGAATTCATCGCCCAGGGAATCCTGGCTTCGAGCGGCGGCGGCGGCTCGGGACCCTCAAGTACTTGGGGCGTGAAGTCGATTCAACTCATCGAATAGCTCTCAAGTCCTCAGGCCCTTCTAACGAAAAGAGAAAGGACTATGAATTATCGCGCCAAGAACATCGGGATCGCCGTCGCACTGGCTGCGCTTGCCGCCATCCTGACGAGCGCATATGTCGTCAACTACAAGCGCCACGTGCAGAGCGGGGAAAGCAAGGTGACGGTGCTCGTCGCCGCGCGCGACATACCGGCGGGTACTTCCGGCGCGGACGTAGTCGACCAGAAGATGCTCAAGGAGCAGACCGTGCCTCGCAAGGCTGTCGTCGCGGGTGCGATCTCGTCTCCGGACCAGCTCGCGCAGTACGTCGCGACGCAGGACGTCTTCGAGGGCGAGCAGGTGAGCACGCGGCGCTTCGCTCCGCCCGCGGAGCAGGGCATCCGGTCTCAGATCAAGGGCACTCAGCGGGCCTACGAGCTCGCGGGTGATCCGAACCAGTTGCTCGCCGGCACGCTGAAGGAAGGCGACCACATCGACGTGGTCGGCAACTGGACCGTCAAGGTACAAGGCGGCACCGGCGACGACCATCACGTCACTCGTGTCGTTTTGCGGAACATTCTCGTCATGCGTGCGCCGGTCGGTGGCGCTAACGGGGCAACGCTCACCTCTGGTGGCGACAAATCGCAGAACGTTCAGCTTCGCGTCACCGATGTCCAGGCGCAGAAGCTGTTCTGGATCGAGAAGAACGGCGACTGGCATCTCACGCTTCGGCCGCCTGTGAACTCCGTCGACAGCGGGAACACGATTCAGGAAGTCGACACCATGTTCTTCGACGGACCCGGAAGGAGGCCGTAATGAGCACCGCTACTGAGGCAACCACGCGCGAGCGCGTGCGGGTTTACGCCACCGGTTCCTGTGAAGGGTTCGACAAGCTCCGTGACTCGCTTGCAAGCCATCCCGAGATCGAACTGGTCGGCGCGAGCACCAATGTCGCCGACGGCGCTGCGGCGCTGGCGGGCGGCCATCTCGACGCCATCCTCCACGCAACCCGTTCCGCATCACTGCCCGCGGACGAGCTTGCAGCGATTCGGGAGCACACTCGCGCCCCGGTCCTGATCCTCGCGTCGGGCGGCTCTTCAGGGCTGCTCGAGCAGGCTCTGGACGCTGACGTCGCAGACGTTCTGCTTCTGCCGCAGCTTGTCGAAAACATCGTCTTCGCAATCCGCAAGGCGACGCACACGACACGCCGGCATCACGACGCCGGCTCCGGCCGGCACGGCAAGATCGTGACGGTCTTCTCGCCGAAGGGCGGGACCGGCAAGACGGTCACCGCCACCAACCTGGCCGCCGCCTGCGCGAAGTTCGAGGGGCGGAAGACGCTGCTTCTCGACCTCGACCTGCAGTTCGGCGACGCCGCGATCATGCTCGGCATCGAGCCCGAGAAGACGATCTATGACCTGGTCGTTGCTCCGGGCGAGCTCGACGCGGAGAAGCTGGCCGGTTACACGACCAAGCACGCGTGCGGGCTCGAGGTGCTGCCGGCTCCGCTTCGCCCGGAGGACGCAGAGCTCGTGACGGAGGCCAAGCTCGGCCGCCTGCTCGAGGTGGCCCGCGAGGCGTTCGACGTCATCGTAGTCGACACATCGCCGTTCTTCCACGGGCCGATGCTTGCGACGCTCGACCGTACGGACGAGCTGCTGCTGCTCTGCTCGCTCGACGTGCCGACGCTGAAGAACCTGCGCCTGGCGCTACAGACGCTCGACCTGCTGTCGTTCCCGAAGCAGCGCGTCCGTATCGTCCTCAACCGCTCCAACTCCAAGGTCGGCATGAAGCCGAACGAGGTAGAAGGCGCGCTGGGGATGAAGGTGCGCTTCGAGGTGCCGTCCGACCGCGCGGTTCCGCTGTCGGTCAACCGCGGGAACCCCGTCGTGCTCGCCGAGGAATCTGCAGACGTGTCGAAGGCGATCAAGGCGATGGCGAAGGAGCTCTTCCCCGCACAAAAGGAAGAGGGCAAGAAGCGTCGTCTTCTTCCCGCCCTTTCGAGGTCGTAACCCATGGGCCTCCACGACCGCCTCAAAATCTCCAACGGGAGCTCCTCCGCAACCGCGGAGCTGCTCACCGGTGGGCAGACCCACGAAACGTCGTCCGCGTCTCCCGCGCACGACCCCTATGCCGAGCTGAAGACCCGCATCCACCATGCGTGCATCGCCACGCTGGGTGCCGAGCTCTTCAAGCGCGAGGCGACCGGTGACATTGGTGAACGCGTCACCCGCGCCGTCACGGAGCAGCTCGTGCTGGACCGGACGCCGCTGACGCGCGAAGAACGCCGCCAGATCATCCGGGAGATCACAGACGACATCCTCGGCTACGGGCCGCTGGAGAACTTCCTTCGAGACGACTCCGTCACGGAAGTCATGGTCAACGCGTACGACCAGATCTACGTCGAGCGGCTGGGCAAGCTCGAGCGGACGAACGCTGCGTTCGCCGACAACTCACACCTGCTGCGCATCATCGACAAGATCGTCTCCCAGATCGGCCGGCGCGTCGACGAAGCCTCGCCGATGGTCGACGCACGTCTCCCGGACGGTTCGCGTGTGAACGCGATCATCCCGCCGCTTGCCCTCAAGGGCCCCACGCTGACGATCCGGAAGTTCGCGCGCGACCCGTACACGATGAATGACCTGATCTCGTTCGGCTCGATCTCGCCGAAGGCCGCGCAGTTCCTCGCGGCCTGCGTCAAGGGCAAGCTGAACGTCCTGATCTCCGGCGGTACCGGCACCGGTAAGACGACGACGCTGAACGCGATGTCCGCGTTCATCCCCGGAGACGAGCGCATCGTCACGATCGAGGATGCGGCCGAGCTCCAGCTCCAGCAGGAGCACGTCATCA
>JBGPYI010000117.1:0-7009 GCA_041493175.1 Gaiellaceae bacterium
CGCGTCAGCGACGGGCGGCCTGTCGGTCGCCCGTCGCCGCGTGCTGGTCGTCGACGACGAGCAGCCGCTCGCAGAGCTCGTCGCGTCGTACCTCGAACGCGACGGCTTCGACGTGACGCTCGCCGGCGACGGCGAGCGGGCGGTCGCGCTCGGGGGCGTGCTCGACCCGACGGTAATCGTCCTCGACTTGATGCTGCCGGGGCTGGACGGGGTCGAGGTGTGCCGTCGGATCCGCCAGTTCAGCGACGCGTACATCGTGATGCTCACTGCTCGAGCCGACGAGTCCGACAAGCTCGTCGGTCTCTCGACCGGAGCGGACGACTACCTGACAAAGCCGTTCTCACCGCCAGAGCTCGTCGCCCGCGTGCGTGCAATGCTGCGCCGCCCCCGCGCAGACGCGGCGACTGCGGCTTCGCGCCGGTTCGGTGAGCTCGAGATCGACCGTGCCTCGCGCGAAGTCAGGGTCGCGGGCGAGCCGGTCGAGCTGACCAAGCTCGAGTTCGACCTTCTCGACGTTCTTTCTGCCGAGCCGCGCGTCGTGTTCAGCCGCGGCCAGCTGCTCGAGCGCGTCTGGGGGCCGGACTGGTTCGGCGACGACCACGTGGTGGACGTCCATCTCGCGAACCTCCGACGCAAGCTCGGCGACGACGCGTCGGCGCAGCGATATGTCCGCACGGTGCGCGGCGTCGGCTACCGCATCGGCACAGGATGAGACCGCCGCCGCTGCGTCGCAGCCTCGGCGGGAAACTGCTCGCTGCTCAGCTGCTCGTCATCCTCGCCGGCAGCGCCACCCTTGTTGCTGTCTCGCTCGAGATCGCGCCGGCGATCTTCCACCATCACGTTCGCGAAGCGCTTGGGGTTGTCCCTGACTCGGTGATGCGTCATCTCGACAGCGCGTTCGGCGATGCACTGCTGATTTCGCTGGCCGTCGCCGTCGGTGCTGCGGGTGCAACCGCGGCCGCGATCAGCTGGCTCGTCTCTATCCGGATCGTCGGGCCGATCCGCACGCTCGCTTCGGCGTCGCGGCGCGTTGCGCAGGGCTCGTACGGTGAGCGCGTCACCGTGGCCGCGAACGACGAGATCGGCGCGCTTGCCGCCGCGTTCAACGAGATGGCGGAGGCGCTCGAATCAACCGAGCGGCGGCGGCACGAGCTGCTGAGTGACGTCGCGCACGAGTTGCGGACGCCCGTAGCGACACTGAGCGGGTACGTCGAGGGTCTTCGTGACGGCGTCGTCGCGGTCGAACCGCGAACGTGGCAGTTACTCCATGCGGAGACGAGCCGCCTTGGTCGACTCGTCGATGACCTGAGCAAGGTCTCCCGAGCCGAGGAGCGTCAGCTCGACCTGCGGCCTGTGAGGTCGGACCCGCACGAACTGCTGCGCGAGGCCGCAGCGGCGGCAACCGAAAGCTACGCACAGAAGGGGATCGCACTCGAGGTCGAGCCTGGAGACCGCCTGCCTGCGGTCGAGGTCGACCGAGATCGGGTTGCGGAGGTGCTCGCGAACCTGCTCTCGAACGCGCTGCGCCACACGGCGCCGGGCGGCAACGTGCTGCTCTCCGCCGCACGTGCGGGGGAGGACACGGTCGAGCTCAGTGTCACCGACGACGGGGAGGGCATCCCCGCCGAGGCGCTCTCGCGCGTGTTCGAGCGCTTCTACCGCGCCGACAGCGCGCGCAGCCGGGATCGTGGCGGCAGCGGCATCGGTCTTACGATCGCGCGCGCGATCACAGAGGCTCACGTGGGAGGGCTACGTGCGGAGAGTGAGGGCCTCGGTCACGGGACGCGCTTTGTCTGCACGCTTCCGATCTGAGGCTCACACGGATAGGGGTTACCCCTTCTCGCCGTGAATCATCTTCGATGCGTTGCGAGGCGGGACACCATTCGGTCTGCCAGAGCTCGAGCATCAGGAGTGGCCGAAGCGAACGTCGGGGAGGATCCGGTCGAGCCAATGCGGCAGCGCCCAGGCCCGGCGTCCGAAGACGCGCAGCAGGGTCGGGATCAGGATCAGTCGGACGAGCATGGCGTCGAGCAGGACGGCGATGCCGAGGATGACGCCCATCTCCTTGGGTGGCAGCGGCCCGGAGAGGGCGAAGGTGAAAAAGACGGCGACCATGACGGCGGCGGCGGCGAAGATCACGCGGCCGGAGTGAGCGAGCCCGCCGATCGACGCCTCGCGCGGATCGCCCGTCCGGTCGAAGTGTTCCTTGGCGGAGGAGAGCAGGAACACGGTGTAGTCCATCGAGATCGCGAAGATCATCGCGAAGAAGAAGACGGGCCCCCAGGCGTCGAGGAAGCCTTGCGGCTGGAAGCCGAGCAGGCCCGCGCCGTGGCCGTTTTGGAAGATCAACCGGGCCACCCCGAAGGCGGCGCCGGTGGCGAGCAGGTTGGTCACGACGCCGAGCGCGGCGATCAGCGGCGCCTGCAGGGCGACGAGCAGGAGCAGGAAGCCGAGCGTCAGCACAACGCCGATCACGAGCGGCGTCTTCGCGGCGAGCGCCTGCTCGAGGTCGTGGTTCTCCGCCACGGCGCCACCGACGAGCGCCTGCGCCGGTAGCGCCGAGCGGAGCCGGTCGATCGTGTGGCCGACGCTCGTGCTCGAGGGGTCGGCGTTCGGGATCGCATCGATCAGGGCGAGGCCGTTCCTTCCTCCCAACGCCGGCGAGAGGCGGGCGATGCCGGAGTCGTGCTTCGCGACGGCCGACACTGCGGCGGCGTCACGCGTGGGCACGACGATCTGGAGCGCACCAGGCGCACCGATGCCGAACGCCTGCTGCACCTGCGTGTAGCCGACCCTCGAGCCGTCGTGTGTGGGGACGACCTTGATCGACGGCATCGCCGTCTTCAGTCCAAAGATCGGGAGCGCAAGCAGGACGAGGATCAGCGTGGCGGCCGGGCCGTACAGATGTGGATGGCGCCAGAGCCGCTCGCCCCAGCGCGCGAAGCGGGCGGAGCGGTGCTCGCCCGAGTGCACCCAGCGGAGCGGGAGCGCGTCGACCTTCGGGCCGAGCTTGGCGAGCACGGCCGGCAGAAGCGTCAGCGTCGCGGCGAGCACGAAGAAGACGCTGAGCATGATCCCGAGCGCCATCGAGCGGAAGGCCGGGCTGGGGACGAGCATCACGGCCGAGAGCGAGATCAGCACAGTGACGCCGGAGAAGAGGACGGCCTTGCCGGCGGTGTCCATCGTCCCGGCGACGGCTTCGCGGGCGGAGAGGCGCGAGCCGAAGAAGGCGCCGCGGAAGCGGTGCACGACGAAGAGCGCGTAGTCGATGCCGAGCGCGAGCGCGAACATGAGCGCGAAGTTCATCGCCCAGATCGAGATCTCGAAGCCGTGCGTCAAGAGCGCGAGCAGGCCGGCCGAGGCGACGAGTCCGAGGATCGTCAGCATGAGCGGCAGCCCGGCGGCGACGAGCGACCCGAAGGCGAGCACGAGGATCGCGAGCGTCACCGGCCAGCTGTAGAGCTCCGACTTCATCATCGCCTTGCGGTTCGCGGTGTTGAAGTCGCTCCACATTCCCGAGGCACCGGTCAGCGACACGCCGACACCGTCGGTGCCCGCACGTCCCAGCTTCGACTTCAGGGCGTCGGCGGCCGCGACCATCGCCGTCGGGTCTCCCTTCGCGCCCGCCGTGACCACAGCGGTGTGCCTGTCCGCAGAGATTGTCGCGCCGCCTCGCGGGGACACGACCGACGCGACACGGGGGTCTGCACGCAGCAGCTGCTCGACGCGCGACAGGGTCGTGCGGAAGGCGGGGCTGGAGACGGTTCGGCTCGGGGAGTGGACGACGACCATCAGCGCCGAGCTCGAGAGGCCGGCGAAGTTGCGCTGGATCAGCTGCCGGGCGTGGACGGACTCCGACCCGTTCGCCTGCCAGCCGGCTCCCGAAAGCGCCGTCTCCACCTTCGGCGCGAAGACGCCGAGACCGACGGCGACGATCGCCCAGGCGATCGCGACAAGACGGACATGATCGGCGTTCCAGCGGCCGAGCCGGCCCAGCGGCCCGAGCGGATCCGGATGCTCCGGCGCCGGCGTGGCTAGGCGCGGCGCCTGCGTCACGGCGGTCATCCGCGGCACCCCCGTTTGACGCCTGCGACGCGCTCGAGCAAGAGCGAGGCGGGGCAGGAACCGGCTACGACGAAGAGCCACTGATTGAGGCCGACGAACGCTGCGAGCAGCAGAAGCCACGGGCTCACGAGCGCGGCCAGAAGAACGCTCAGCAGCGTCATCGAGCCCGCGAGCGCGAACAGCACGCGCTCGAGGGGCCACGAGCGCCGCATCAGAGACTCACCCCTCCGACGAGCTCGTTCAGTGTCCGCAGCTGCTGCTGCACCGAGCCGCAGACCTGGTCGCAGAGCGTGAAGACGCCCTCGTCGACGATCCGGTAGTAGACGTGGTTGCGTTCCTTGCGGCGGCCGACGATCCCGACATCCGCCATCACGGCGAGGTGCTTGGAGACGTTCTGCTGCGAGGCGTCAAGGGCGTCGGCGAGCTCGGTTACGCTCGCCTCGCCCTCGCGGAGGCGATCGAGCAGGCGGATGCGCATCGGTTCGCCGATCACGCGGAACCGGCGGGCGATCAGCTCGACGAGGTCATCAGGAAGCGGGTGTGGAAGCGCCATTGAACCTATCTCCTCTATCTTATAAACTGAACAGTTGTGTAACTGTATAGCAGATTATCAGTCGAGAACTGCGACGACTCGGCGGCCGCGCTCGAATCGGGGCCGGCCGGTCTTAGGTCGCCTCCTGCGTTTGCACCCGCGCCCGTAGCTTTTCGAACCGAGTGAGCCCGAGTTGCCGCTCGAGCGCCGCCACCTCGAGCTCGAATCTGTGCCGGCCAGACGCCTCCGCGGCCCCACCTGCGAAACCGGCCCTGACGAAGTCGCCCAAATCGAAATGCACGGTCCGATCGACTGTCCAATGAACCACGATCGGACTCTAGAAGGGAGGCGATCCTGCGACGAATGTTGGCGCACGCCGAGGACGGGGGTATCGTTCGTCTGGAGGTGAAGCGACCGGGAGCCGTTGCTGGCCTTCTCATCGCCGTCGTCGTGCTCGTCGGCGCCGCCGCTGCGCTGATCGGTTGGGCTGTCGGTCGTCAAACAGCCCCGGGGAGAACCACGACGGCTGTAGGAATGGTCGCGTCGGTGCCCGCCGGTCACATGGGCGGTCCGAATCTGCCGATCGCCCAGATTGGCGATCCGGCCCGGGGGGCGCGCCTGTGGCAGGAGAAGCGCTGCTCCGACTGCCACTCCTACGGCGGGCGCGGCGGCAAGGACGCGCCGCCGCTCGACTTCATGCGCGGCCACATGTCGGCGCGCGAGATCGCGGACATGTCCGGCAAGATCTGGGATCACATGCCGGCGATGCTGCTGCACTTCCGCGAGGAAAAAATCCCAGTGCCGGCCTTCGCGCAGGGCGAGATGGCCGATCTGATTGCGTTCCTGCACAGCGGCACGGGCGCGAAGGCGGGGATGCCGCCGACGCACCCTGCGACGACCGGCATGTCCGGGATGGGCGGAGCGATGGGCGCCGCGGGCGGCAAGGCTCTCTTCCTCTCCGCCGGCTGCGGCGCGTGCCATACCTTCGGCGGCGCGGGCACGAGAGCGAGCATGGGGCCGAACTTGGACGTGTCGCTGATGGGGAAGACTGCGGCCTTCCTGCGCGAGTCGATTCTGCACCCGAACGCTTCGGTCGCAAAGGGATTTCGCGCCAACGTGATGCCGATGACCTACGGGAGCCAGCTCACGAGCAGCCAGATCGATGCGCTGATCGCGTTCCTGCTCAAGAACCGGAAGTGACGGGCGAGCGCGCCTTGTCGACGTTTAGGGCGAGCATCCCTTGCTGAACGAGATCCGGGCCGCCCGCTGCTAGCCCGCAGGTGTCAAACGGATGAGGCACGCTGAGGCGACGGATCGCTGTCTTGTTCACGCGCTGACATGCTGAGCACGTGACCCACGACGTCATCGTCGCACTCGCGGTCCTCGGCGTCCTTGGTCAGGTGCTCGGAGTGCTTCTGCTCCTTGTTGGCGCGTGCTGGCTGGCTCGGGTTCGTGCACCACTTCGCCTTACGCGGTCGGTGATCTGGGGATACGAGCTCTGGCTGGCGTTCCTTGTCGCCGCAGTTGCGACAGGCGGAAGCCTGTTCTTCTCAGAGGTGGCGCACTTCGTGCCATGCGAGCTCTGCTGGTTCCAGCGGATCTGCATGTATCCGCTCTCTATCACGACGCTCCTGGCGGCCCTCTTCAACGATCACCGCGCGGCGCGCTACCTACTGCCGCTGCCGGTCGTCGGCGCCGGCATCTCGATCTACCACCTGTTCATCGAGAACGGCGTCGTCAAGCAAGCCCAGGCGTGCCTCCTCTCCGCTCCCGGCGGCTGCGCGACGAAGTGGATTAACGAGTTCGGCTACGTGACGATCCCAACGCTGGCGCTGACGGGCTTCGCGCTCGTGTTCGCCTTCCTGCTGTTCGCCGCCTTCGACTCCCACGTAGAGGAGACGCTAAAGCCGCAAGTCAAAGCTACCGTGGAGTCAGATGCCTAGCGGCAAGCAAAGCAAGCGCAAACGCCGCGCCGCACAGGTGGCGGCGCCGCCTCCTGGCCGGAGCAAGGGGCAGCGGCGCCAGGCATCGCCACGGGTGCTGATCGTCGCCGCCGCGGTGATCATCCTGGCCGCCGTCGGTATCGTCCTGGGCGTCGTCCTCGGCGGCGGCTCGTCGAAGACGAATGTGCCGGCTCGCGGCTCGCTCGTGAACGCGCTACCCGGCGGCGCCGACGTGCAGCGGCTGCTCAAGGGGATTCCGCAGCGGGACAAAGTGCTCGGCTGGCCATCAGCGCCGGTGACGATGGTCGAGTACATCGACCTGCAGTGCCCCTTCTGCCAGCAGTTCGAAGCGCAGGCGATGCCGACGGTGATCTCGCGCTACGTGCGGACGAGGAAGCTGAAGGTGGAGGTACGGGTGATCGCCTTCATCGGCCCCGACTCGCAGCGCGGCCGCGCGGCCGCGATCGCC
>JBGPYI010000010.1:0-19268 GCA_041493175.1 Gaiellaceae bacterium
CACCCACGTGCCAGCATGCGCTCCGACAGGCCCGCCGCCTCGCGAAGAACCTCACCGGTGAGCCGAAGCCGTATCGCTACCGGATGCTCGGACAGGTGGCGACGCTCGGCCGCTACAAGGGAATCGCAGACGTGGTCGACCTCCGCTTCCGCGGCTTCGCGGGCTGGTTCGTGACGCGGTCGTACCACCTGTACCAGCTCCCGCTGCTGACACGAAAGCTTCGCGTCGTCGCCGACTGGACGACCTCGCTCTTCTTCAGGCGGGACATAGCCGAGCTGAGCATGCTCGGCCATCCGGAGCGCCTGGGCTCCTAGCCGCCGAGGGCCTTCAGCGCATCCGTCAAACGCTGCCTCGTCGTGAGCACGCCAGCATAAAGGTCGCCGTGCTTGCGGATTCGCTCGAGCACGACCGGCATCGTGAACGAGAGCGGATCGAGATCTTCGTTCACCTCCGACCAGCGTAAGGGTGTCGAGACGGGCGCACCCGGCCGCGGCCGCACTGAATACGCCGACGCGATCGTCTTGCCCTCGCCGTTCTGATTCGCGTCGATGAGCACGCCGCGCCGCTTCGCCTTCGTCCATTCCGTCGTTGCCAGGCCGCGATGCGTGCGTGCAATTGCCCCCGCGACGATCTCCGCGAACTGGCGCGTGTCCGCGTACGTGTAGCGCCGCTCGATCGGCACGAGGATGTGCATCCCTTCCGCGCTCGACGTCTTCGGGAAGCCGACGAGACCGAACGCGTCGAGCGCCTGCTTGACCAGGAGTGCGACCTGCACGGTCTCCTTGAAGCCGACGTCGGGTGACGGGTCGAGATCGAAGAGCACCCAGTCCGGGCGCTCGGGCTTGTCGATGCGTGAGTACCACGTGTTCATGTCGATACAGCCCATGTTCACCATCCACAACAGGGCGAGTTCGTCGTTGACGAACGGAAAGTTGACCCACTTCTTCGTCCTCGGCGACTCCCGCATCGAGACCTGGGTGCGGAAGGTCGGGATCCACTCGGGCATGTGCGACGGAGCGTCCTTCTGGAAGAACTTCTTGCCCTCGATCCCGTCGGGCCAGCGGACCATCGTGAACGGGCGCTCCTTGAGGTGCGGCACCAGCACGGGCGCAACCGCGCGGTAGTACTCGAGCAGGTCCCCTTTCGTGATGCGCTCGGCCGGAAAGAACACCTTGTCGAGGTTCGAGAGCTTCAGCTCTCGGGAGCCCTTCTTGACGACGTCGGTGATCGGCTCCTCGCGTCGCACATCCTCCGGAGGCTTGTCCTCGCGCAAGCCCTTGTACGACGGGGCGCGAAGGCGGCCGTCATGCGTCCACTCCGCGAACTCGACCTGCACGACGAGCTTTGGCTCTACCCAGATGGCGTCGCTCTTCCGCACCTTCGGCATCTTCGGGACTTCGCGGAACGGCGGAGTGTCGCGCCGCAGAGGCCGCAGCTTGTCCAGCAACCTCTCGATCTCCTCGCTGTTGAAGCCGGTGCCGACGTTTCCCGTATAGACGAGGTCGTGGCCGAGGTAGTACCCGAGCACGAGTGACCCGAAGCTCGAGGCACGCCTGCCGGTTCCCTTCGTGTACCCGGCGACAACGAACTCCTGCTCGGAGTGCGTCTTGATCTTCAGCCAGTCGCGCGTTCGTCTTCCGGGCAGGTAGCGGGAGTCGAGGCGCTTGGCGATGATCCCCTCGAGCTGCTGTTGCTTCGCAGCCTCCAGCAGCGCCTGTCCATCGTCGAAGGTCTCCGAAAGGCGCACGGTCTTGTTCCGCCGGTCGAGGAGCCCTTCCAGCCGCCTCCGCCGCTCGACGAGCGGCAAGTCGATCACGGGCTCGCCTTCGATCTCGAGCACGTCGAAGACGTAGTAGACAATCGGCGTTCCCGCCTTGCCTTGCTGCATCGCGGAAAAGCTCGAGCGGCCGGCCTCGTCCAGCGCGCAGACCTCGCCGTCCAGAACGCAGTCCGGCGTCTTGACCGCTTTCGGGATTTCCTTCGCGACGTTCTCGAAGCGCGCCGTCAGATCATTCCCGTTCCGGCTCGTGAGCGTCGTGTCTCAACCCGCCTCCGTCGTGATCGCCCGGTAGCCGTCCCACTTCACCTCGAAGGTCCAGCCGGCACCGCGCGGCACGTCCTCCGCGAGCGTGGCCAGCATCGGCTTGTAAGTCTGGCCGCTGCGTCGCTGAGTCGGTGGGGCGGTCTCGTCGCGCTTGCGGATGATCAGCCAGTTCTTCTCGTCGCCGCCGAGACGAGCCGGCACCAGGGCCCACGTCCCCTGGAGCCTCTTGCCGTGCAACCGCACGGTCAGGCTTCCGTTCTTCTTCTCCTCGAGGAGCTCGTACGTGCCGCTGTCCCAGATCTCGACCGTGCCCGCGCCGTACTGGCCTTTCGGGATCTCGCCCGCGAAGGTCGCATATTCGAGCGGATGATCTTCCACGTGCACGGCGAGGCGCTGCTCGCCCGGGTCGAGCGGTACGCCCTTCGGCACCGCCCAGCTGAGCAGGGCCCCGTCCTTCTCGAGGCGGAAGTCGTAGTGGAGCCGCCGCGCGTCGTGGCGCTGAACGACGAAGATCGGTTGCTTCGCCTTCCCTTTCTTCCCGCCGAAGGGCTCGGGCGTCTTCTTGGGATCGCGCTTGCGGTTGTACTCGGAGAGCTCTTGGGCCACGGGCTACGAAGCTTTGCGCTTCGAGGAGGCCTTGCGCTGCTTCTTTGTCCGCTCGGCCGATTCCCGCAGCGCGGCCATCGGGTCGACGTGCCGCTCCAGATCGTTCGCATGGACGCGGGTACCCGGATGGGCAGGTGCGTCAACCCGGGTCGGTCCGACCCCGGTCGGTCCGGCAAAGCACTCCTTCAAAGGAGTGGTCTTGTCCCTCGAAAGGCTCCTCCACCCGGCGGGGAATCCACCTGGGTCGGGGGAAAAGGCTGTGGATGTTGTGGAGAGGCGACACCCGTCCGCGCCAAGAATCTGCCGGAACCTCAGCGAAGCTTCCTTCTTTCCACAGGGCGAAACTGTTGGCTCAGGCGTAAACGCCCAGGGAGCGGAATTTGGCTCGGCGCCTGCGCTTCAGGTCGTCCGGAGGAACGGATTCGAGGTCTTCGAGCGCCTCTTGCAGACTTTCCCCCAGGAGGCGCGCTGCCTCGTCGTGATTCGTGTGGGCGCCGCCCTCGGGCTCGGGGACGATCCCGTCGATGACGCCAAGCTCGAGGCAGTGGACGGCGTCCGGCTTGAACGCCGCGGCTGCCTTCTTCGCCTCGCCGGCGTCCCGCCAGAGAATGGCAGCACAACCTTCGGGAGAGATGACCGTGTAGATGGCGTTCTCCTGCATCAGCACGCGATCGGCGACCGCGGTCGCGATCGCACCTCCGGAGCCGCCCTCCCCGATCACGCACGTGACGATCGGCACTCCCAGTCGTGCCATCAGCGCCTGCGAGCGAGCGATCATGCCGCCCTGGCCGTGCTGCTCGGCCGCGACACCCGGATACGCGCCTGGAATGTCGACGAGGCTGATCAGCGGAAACCGGTTCCGCTCCGCGAGCTCCATTAGACGCATCGCCTTGCGATAGCCCTCGGGATAGGCCATGCCGAAGTTGCGCTCGGTGCGTTCCTTGATGTCGCGGCCCTTCTGGTTGCCCACGAGCGCGACCGTGCGCCCCTTGAAACGGCCGAGCCCGATAACCAGCGCGTGGTCGTCGGCGCGGCCGCGGTCACCGTGCAACTCGACCCAGTCGTCGAAGAGCCGGTCGACGTAGTCCAGCGTGTACGGGCGGTCCTGGTGCCGCGCGAGCTCGACCGAGCGCCAGATTTCCTCATCGGTCGGCGCAGCCTGGATGCGGTCGAGCTGGCGCTGCAGCTTCTCGAGCTCGCCGGAGACGCGCGTGCCGCCAAGCAGGTTGAGGTTGCGCAAGCGCGTCAGCCGCTCGCGCAGCCGCAGTTCGTGGTCAGTCGCCATTCGAGGAGAAGAGCCGCAGGAGTCGCGCGATGTACGCCTTCAACTCGGGCCGCGGAACGATCGCGTCGATGTGGCCGAAGCGGAGGTTCTGCTCGGCCAGCCCGAAGTCCTCCGGCAGCTTCTCGCGGGTCGTCTGCTGCACGACACGCGGGCCGGTAAACGCGAGCAGAGCGCCCGGCTCGGCGACGATCACGTCGCCCAGACTCGCAAAGCTGGCGAGCACACCGGCTGTGGTGGGATGAGTCATCACGCTGATCAGCGGCTGGCCAGAATCGTGGAGATCCTCCACCGCGCAGACCGTCTTGGGCAGCTGCATGAGCGACAGGATCCCCTCCTGCATGCGGGCACCACCCGACGCGGTGACGGAGACGAGCGGCACGCCTCGCTGCGCGGCGCCGTCACAGGCACGCGAGAACTTCTCCCCGACCACGCTGCCCATCGAGCCGCCCATGAAGGCGAAGTCCATGACCGCGAGCTCACACGCGTTCCCGTCGATTGCCCCCTGGCCGATCACCATCGCCTCGCCGAGCCCGGTCTTCATCTCCGCCTCGGCGAGACGCTCGGTGTAGGGCCGCAGGTCGAAGAAGTCGAGCGGATCCTCCGAGCGAAGATCGGCCGCCTCCTCCACGAACGTGCCCTCGTCCGCCAGCGAGGCGATGCGGGCGCGGGCGCGCATGGTGAAGTGGTGCCCGCACTGCGGGCACACCCAGAGTGCCGCCTCGAGCTCGTCCTCCCGGTAGTGCGAGTAGCACTGCGGGCACGTGTTCGGGTGCTGCTTTCCCGGCGGCTCTGGGACGTTCCGATGCTCGATGGAGACGTCGATCCGGGAGGGCATGGGACTGACGAGTTTAGACTGACCCTGGCGGCAAGCCGTTACATGCCCATGGCTGCTGCGAGCCTGGCCAGCGGAGCCACGTTGCCCGGCTCGAAGCCGGCACCCGTGAACCCCGCTCCGAGGACGTCCGTGCGATTCGCGATCTCGACGAGGATTCGCTCGGCTTCGTCGAGCGACAGCCCGTCGGCCTCGGGCATGAACACGGCCATTTCGGCTGGCTCGAGCACGTCCACATCGACGGCGACGTAGGTGCAGCCGGCACCGTCGAGGGCCCTGGTAATCCCTTCCTCGCCCGTGTGGACGCCGCGAGAGCGGATGAACTCCTCCTCGGGTGGGTCGAGGTTGCGGGCGCCCACGAGCGCCACGTCCCCGGCTTCAATTGCACCGGAGTCGATCAGCTTTCTCAAAGGCATCCCCCAGAGGTTTCCGGACGGCGAGCTCTCGACGGTGTTGAGATCGCCGTGCGCGTCGAACCAGATCACGGACAGCCGATCCTGGCGGGCGGCCAGACCCTCGACCGCGCCGATGTGCGCACAACAGCAGCCACCGAGGATGAGCGGGCGCTCCGGCAGATCTGCGGCGAGCGCGAGGTTCTGCTCTTCGAGCGTCTCGGCCTCGATGATCGCCGTTTCCGGATAGGGAAGCTCGAGCCATGCCGCCTCCGCCATCGTCTCGCCACCCTTCCCCCAGGCCTGAGGAACTCGCACCATCCCTGCCAGGTAGACACGCCCGCACGAGTGACACTCGTACTCGGGCCCGAGCGCGACCGCCGTGTAGGTCCTGCAGTCGGGACACTTCGCGCGCAGGCGGCTCAAGTGAGCTCCTTTTCGAAGACGACGTCCTCCTTGATGACTCGCATCCCGGCGCGTTCGTACAGGCGAGTCGCCCCGGTCGGATTCTCTGCGTCGACTCCCAAGCCGACGTGGGGCTGCCCGCGCCGGTGAAACTCGGCGAACGCATGACGCAAGAGCGCGAGACCAAGACCGCGCTTGCGCCACCGTTTGCGAACACCCAGAGCGGTGATCCACCCTCCGCCGCTCTGCTTGAGATCGCAGCGGGCGGCGCCGGCCATCTCGTCCCCGGCGCGGGCGACGAACCACATGGAGAAATCAGCGCCGGCCGCGTCGATGCGAGCGGCCTTCCACTCTTCGTACGGCATCGAGACAAATCCCCACTCCTCGGCGAACGCCTCGTCGAGCGTCTGGTGGAAATCGCGGGCGTCCTCGAGCCGAAACGGTGACGGCGTAATTCCGGTCGGCCATTCGGGCGCAGGTGGAGTGTCCGAGACGTCGACCCGCATCTGGTAATAGTGGCGCGCCTCGCGGTAACCGAGCGTCTCGAACAGCCGCGTCGCGGCACTGTTCTCCGCGAACGCACCGACCTTGAGGCTGCGCGATCCGATCACCCGCGCGCGCTGTTCCACTTTCTCCAGCAACGCAGTGGCGAGGCCCTGGCCGCTGAACTCGGGATGTACGCAGGCCCACGACCAGCAGCTCGGGTCAGCCTGGCGCTCGAGCGTTGCCGCAAACGCCGCCGGGGTGCCGTCGTCCGTCTCGACGATCCACCCTCCGTCCTTCAGATTGGCGACTCCCCAGAAGTCCTGAATGTCTTCGACGCCCCAGATCGACTCGCCGCGGAGCACCTCTTCCTCGGCACGGATGATGTCCGCGGCAACCTCGATGTCGGCGTCCGTTGCAACGCGGGATCGGAAACCGTCAGGCAGCGACAAGGTCGTCGAGAGCCTCGGGTAGGCGCGATAGGTCGTGCAGCTCGCAGGTGGGCGGCGGCTCGTGCCGCTCCCCGTAGCGGTTGATCCACACCGAACGAAGACCGAGCTCGGTCGCCGGAACGACGTCGTGGTAATGGCTCTGCGCGACGTGAACGTGTCCGCCACGGGAGGCGCCTGTCTCTTCGAAGAACGTCAGCCAGTGGCGATGCGCGGGCTTGTACGAGCCGATCTCGGACGCGACGATCGCGAGCTCGAACGGGACACCGATCCGTTTCAGCGACGCGTCGATGAAATCGCGGTCGGTGTTGGAGAGGATTGCGAGCTTCCAGCCGCGGGAGCGCGCATCCTCCAGTGCAGATCGCACCTCCGCGAACGGCTCCCAGAAAGGAAGCGCTTCCGCCAGCCCGGACGCCTCGTTCTCGGGCGCGCCGAGCTCGCGCATGGCGTCCGCCATGACCTCGCGGTAGCTGCGGTCGCCACCCACCTGAAGCGCCGGCTCGACCTCGTGGTAGCGCTCGAGCCGCTCGTCAGCCCGCTCCTCGCCGAAGACGCGCGCGAGCTCGCGGCGGATCCCGCCGTTCCAGTCGATCAGCGTCCCGTAGCAGTCGAACGTCGCCCAGCGGTCTCGCGCCACAGCGCGATTTAACCAGGACGCTGCCGAGTAGTTCGCAGCGCTAGCAAGCCGGGTTGTTAGTGAAGACGGCCGCTTAGTCCTCGAACCGCTTCAGGACGATCGACGCGTTGTGGCCGCCGAAGCCGAACGAGTTCGACACGGCCACGCGCACGTCCGCGTCGCGTGACTCGTTGGCGATGTAGTCGAGGTCACACCTCGGATCCTCGACCTCCTGGTTGATCGTCGGAGGCAGCTTCCCGTCGCGGATCGCGAACGTCGAGAAGATCGCCTCCACCGCGCCCGCCGCGCCGAGACAGTGGCCGGTCGCGCCCTTCGTCGAGGAGACCGGGGTCTTGCGCGCGTTCTCCTCGCCGAGCGCGAGCTTGATCACCCGCGTCTCCGCCGCATCGCCGAGCGGTGTCGACGTCCCGTGCGCGTTGACGTAGTCGATCTCTGCCGGATCGATGCCGGCATCCGCGAACGCGTTCTTCATCGCACGCGCCGGGTTCTCGCCCGTCGGGTCCGGCTCGGTCACGTGCGTCGCATCCGACGAGAGCCCGTAGCCGGCGACCTCGGCGTAGATCTTGGCCCCGCGACCCCGCGCGTGCTCGAGCTCCTCGAGGACGAGAACCGCGCCTGCCTCACCCATGACGAACCCGTCGCGTCCTGCGTCGAACGGCCTGCTGGCTCCGGCCGGATCGTCGTTTCGTCGCGAGAGGGCGCGCATCGCCCCGAAGCCGGCGATGCCGACCTGGTTGATCGCAGACTCGGTCCCGCCGCAGAACATCACCTCGGCACGGCCGAGCCTGATGTCGTCCAAGCCCTGCCCGATCGCCATGTTCGACGCCGCACAAGCCGTGCACTCGGACGAGAGCGGGCCGCGCGTCCCGAGCTCCATCGAGACCCACCCCGCGCCCATGTTCGGGATGATGCAGGGGATCGCGAACGGATTGACGCGATCGGGGCCACGCTCTTTCAACGTGTCGTAGCAGTCCTGGAAAGACTTGAGGCCGCCGATCCCCGTGGCGATCGACGCGCCAATGCGATCGCCTTCAGCCAGGACGTCGACGCCCGAGTCCGCCTCCGCCTGGCGTGCCGCCGCGAGGATGAGCTGCGCAAAGCGATCCATGCGCCTTGCCTGCTTTCGGTCGATCCAGTTCGAAGGGTCGAAGTCCTTCACCTCGCAGGCGAAGTGGACGTAGTAGTCGGTCGAGTCGAACTGCGTGATCGGCCCCGCACCCGACTCACCCGCCAACAAGCGTTGCCACGACGTCTCTGCGTCGTTCGCGAGCGGCGTCACCGCACCGATGCCGGTGATGACGACTCGCCTCTGTCCGTTGACCGACATCTACATCCCCAGTCCGCCGTCGACGAGGAGGACCTCGCCTGTGATGAACGATGCCTCCTCGGAACAGAGGAAACGTACCGCTCCGGCAACGTCTTCCGGCCTGCCGAAGCGGCCGAGCGGCGTATTGGCGAGCATCAGCTCCTTCAGCTCCTCCGCGATCACCTGGGTCAGGCGAGTGTCGACGTAGCCGGGCGCCACCACGTTCGCTCGTACCCCACGGTTGCCGAGCTCACGCGCGAGCGCTTTCGTGAAGCCGATGATCCCAGCCTTCGAGGCCGAGTAGTTCGTCTGGCCGGGGTTCCCGTGCAGCCCGACGATGCTGGAGATGTTCACGATCGAACCGGCGCGGCGCTTCATCATCCCGCGCGCTGCGGCCCGGCACGTGTGGAAGACCCCGCTGAGGTTCGTCTCGATCACGACGCGCCAGTCCTCGTCGGACATGCGCGCGATCAGACCATCACGGGTCACCCCGGCGTTGTTGACCAGGATGTCGAGTTCGCCCGCCGCGTCGACCAGAGCCTTCGCCTGTTCCGGGTCGGCGACGTCCGCCTCGACGGCGCGTGCCCCTGCCTCGCGAGCGACCGCTTCTGCCTCGTCCTTGCCCGAGCGGTAGCTGAGCGTGACGTCCGCTCCTGCACGTGCGAGCTCGAGAGCGATCGCACGCCCGATCCCCCGCGAACCGCCCGTCACGAGAGCGGTCTTCCCCTCCAGCGACGCGAATGCGTCAACGGTTCGGCCGGTCACGCGGGCGAGTGCCGGGCGAGCGAAAAGCAAGCCTGGGAAGGACGCAGGGAGGGTGCGTAGCCGGAGGCTAGGGGCTCGACTGCGGACGCAGCCAGGCGCCGCTTTGCAGCCGCCCAACACTCGTGCACGCGTGGACGGTCGAGCCGCGAGCTACACAGAGGCGAGCGTCTCCTCGAGCTTGTCGACCTCTTCCGGCGTCGAGACCGAGATTGTCTTCACGCTGCGGTCGATCCGCTTGATGAGCCCTGCCAGGACGTTGCCCGGTCCGACCTCGACGAAGGTCTGCACGCCCTCCCTGATCAGGGCCTGCCCCGCGTGGGTGAAGCGCACGGGAGCAGTGAGCTGCTCCACGAGCAGCGGGGCCATCCTCTTCGCCGACTCGATGCGCGCGGTCACCGTGGACATGAAGGGCGCCGTCGGCTCGACGAACCCGACCTTCTCGAGCGCGGGCCGGAGACGATCCGCAGCCCGGGCGACGAGCGGGCTGTGGAACGCACCCGACACGCGCAGCTTGACGGCGCGCCGGGCGCCCGCCTCTTCGGCAGCCGCGCAGGCCTCGTCGACCGCGGGGTTCTCCCCGGAGACGACGATCTGTCCTGGACAGTTGTAGTTCGCCGGCCACACGTTGAGGATGCGCCGGCAGATGCGCTCCACGACCTCGTCGTCAAGGCCGAGGATCGCGGCCATCGAGCCCGGGTTCTTGCGCGCGGCCTCGGCCATCGCAAGCCCGCGCTCGCGCACGAGCGCGACGGCCTCTTCGACTCTGAGCGCCCCGGCCGCCGCCAGCGCGGCGAACTCGCCGACCGAGTGGCCGACGACAAAGTCCGGCTTGATTCCGCGCGCCCGGACGGCCGCGCACACGGCAAGGCTCGTTGCGACGAGAGCCGGCTGCTGGACCTCCGTCTCGACGAGCTCTTCTTCCGGCCCCTCGAAGCAGAGGTGCTGCAGATCGAGCCCGGCAGCCACGCTGCTGCGCTCGAAGACTTCGAGGGCCTCGGGTACGGCCGCCGCGATCTCACGGCCCATCCCGACCTCGAGCGATCCTTGTCCGGGGAAGCAGAACGCAACCAGACCGGTCTTCATAGCGTCCACTCCATCAGAGCCGAGCCCCACGTGAGCCCTGCTCCCATGCCCGTCATCAACACCAGGTCTCCTTCCTTGAGCCGACCATCCGTCTGCGCTTCAGCCAGAGCCAGCGGGATCGAGCCGGAGGACGTATTGCCGTAACGGTCAACGTTAACCACCATGCGATCGCGCGGAATCCCTAGCTTCTGAACAGCGTGATCCAGGATCCGGACGTTTGCCTGGTGGGGAATGTAGACGTCGACGTCCTCGACCGATGCTCCGCAGCGTTCCAGAACCGCCTGGGCGGAGGAGACGAGCACGCGCGTGGCGAACTTGAAAACCTCGCGCCCGTTCATGTGGACATACCCGTTTTGGGTCGCATCCTCGATCCGGCGCGAGCCGCTGCCCGGGAGCGAGAGGTGGACGCCGCCGCCGCCGTCCGCTCCCAGTTCGAACCCGAGGAAACCGGGCTTCTCGACCTTCTCCAGCACGACGGCGCCCGCGCCGTCACCGAAGAGCACGAGGGTCGACCGGTCGCTCCAGTCCAGAATGCGTGACAGAACGTCGCCGCCGACGACGAGCGCGCGCTCGGCCAGCCCGGCAGCGATCATCCCGTAGGCCTGCACAAGCGCGTACATGAAGCCGGTGCAGCCGGCGAGCAGGTCGTACGCCGCCGCGTCACGCGCACCGAGCGTGTCTGCGAGCAACGCGCTCGACGTCGGGAACATCATGTCGGGCGTCACGGTGGCGCAGAGCAGGAGGTCGAGGTCCTGCGCCTCGACTCCGGCCTGCGCCAAGGCTGTCCGGGCAGCCGGGAGCGCGAGATCGGTGAGAGCTTGTTCCGGCGCCGCGATCCGCCGCTCGCGGATGCCCGTGCGCGCCATGATCCACTCGTCCGAGGTGTCGACGATCGTCGAGAGCTCGGCGTTCGTCAACACCCGGTCGGGCACGTAGGCACCGACGCCGGTGATCGAGATCGGCGGCCCTTGCGCCTTGCCGATCATCTCGCGACCGCAAAGGTCAGAGTCGCGCGACACGCGAGCTCGCCGTTCACCCGCGCCTCCGCCTTGCCGCGACCGATCGGACCGCGGACCCGCTCCAGATCGCAGCGCAGCTCGAGCACGTCACCCGGTTCGACGATCCGCTTGAAGCGGCAGTCGTCGATGCCGGCAAAGAGGGCAAGCTTGCCTCGATTTTCCTCCTCACTCAGAACGGCCACCGCCCCCGTTTGCGCGAGCGCTTCCACGATCAGCACGCCCGGCATCACCGGCCGGCCTGGAAAGTGGCCGCCGAGATACCACTCGTCCGCGCGGACCGTCTTCCGCGCGACCGCTCCCTCACCGGGCCGAAGCTCGAGCACCTCGTCGATGAGAAGAAACGGCTCGCGATGCGGCAAGATCGCCTTGATCGCTTCGCGGCCGAACGGCGTCTCAGTCAGTGTCACGCAACCTCCGAGAGCTTGTCGCGCAACCGGTTGCGGCCGCGATGCGCGTAGCACTTCGCCGTTCCGACGGGCATGTCGGCAGCGACCGAGATCTCCTCGAACGAAAACCCGAGCGCGTCCTTCAGGACGACGACGCGGGCCTGCTCCGGCGCGATCTCTGCAAGACAGCGGTTCAACTCGCCGCGCAGCTCCGCCCGGTCGGCCTCTCGCGCCGGATCCGCGTCGGTGGCGGCCCGTCGATCCTCGAGCAGCGGCTCGCAGGCTCGGGCCCGCTGCCGGTTGCCTATGTCTCGACACGCGTTGATCGTCAGCCGGTGCAGCCAGGTCGCGAACTGCGACTCGCCTCGGAACTGCCTGATCTTGACACAGAGCTTCGCCAGCGCTTCCTGCGCCGCGTCGCGCGCATCCTCGGGATCGCGAAGCAGATGGCCCGCAAGCTTCTCCACGCGCGGCGCGTGTCTTTCGCAGAGCGCCTCGAGAGCCCTCGCGTCGCCGTCTTTCGCTCTTTTCACCAAGATCGGATCGCTCAGCCGCGCATAGGCGAGAGGCCCTTCCGGACGGGAGGACTGCTGGATTTGACGCCGGCGACCGCGTTGCAGTTGCATCTCTGCGCTCTAGTGTAGGAGCGTGGCGGATTCGCTCGCCCCGGATTCCGTGAAACCCCTCCTCCGCGGCCGTTTCGGCCACGTCTATCGCTATGCCGAGGTCGCAGCCTCCACCCAGCGGATGCTGGCGGACGACGAGGCGGAGGGAGCGGTCGCCGTGGCGGAGGAGCAGACCCAGGGGCGCGGCCGGCTCGGGCGCACCTGGGAGGCCCCCACGGGCACGAGCGTGCTCGTCTCGGTCCTCCTGCTGCCCGCCGTGGCAGCGGCAAGGCTCCCGGAGCTCTCGCTGGTCGCCGGCGGCGCCGTGGCGGAAGCGATCGCGGAGGTGACAGGGATCGAGCCTGCGATCAAGTTCCCGAACGACGTCCTCATCGGCGGCCGCAAGGTTGCCGGGATCCTCGCCGAGTCGAGCGAGGGACGCGTCGTGCTCGGCATCGGTGTCAATGCCAACCAAACCCTCGAGCAGCTCCCTGCGGACGCGCAGACGGAGCCGACGTCACTGCGCCTCGAACTGGGCGAGCCCGTCAGCCGCGTGCAGCTCCTCGCGGCGATTCTGCTTCAGCTCGAGCGCGCGTACGACACGTGGGTTACGGGAAATTCAACGTCCGGCTGACGTTCCCGGCCGCATCCTGGGCGACGATGCGAGCGCTGCGCACGCGGCCCACGGGGCGGAAGAAGAAGGCGCCTGCCCGCACGACACGGGTCACGCGTTTTCCGTTCACCGTCAGGGAAACGGTCGCCGGCTCAGTGACGCGGAAGCGCAGACCCCGGAAGGAGAGAGCGCGGAGTACCGGGGCGACCGTGTCGATCCGGAACAGCACGGTGTGCACGACACTTCCCACGTCGTTCGTCGCAGTCAGGACGGCGGCGTACTTCCCGTCCTTCAAGCCGGAAGGGCTCCACGCGACCGTTTGCGGACCGACACTCAGGTCCGCGGAGTACACCGGCACCAACGTCTTCCCGGCCTGTGCGATGTCGAGCCGCACCGAGGCGGCGTGCGTGAGCTCGAACCCGAAGGTGAGCTCGTCGGCAATACCGTCGCCGTTAGGCGACACTGCGGCCGGCACGGTCGTGAAGCGTCGCACGGTCCGGTCGACGAGCACAGGCACCGCTAACGCGACGGTTGTGCGACCGTCGTTTGCGCTGAGCACGATCTCGTAACGCCCGTCTGCGATTCCCGCGGCGGCGAAGCGGAACGATTGCTTCCCCGGCCGCTTCTGCTGGGAGAAGAGGACCGAGAGATCGCGTCCATCGGGCCCAAGCAGCGTTGCGGTCACCGTTGCAGGAGCGCTGAGCGTGTACGAGATCAGACTCGAGTCGGTCTGCCCGTCGCCGTTCGGCGTGATCGTGCGCGGGAGCGCGGTCGCCGAGCTGATCGCGAGCGCGACCGGCTTCGCGCCGATCGTCCCGCCGGCGGGGCGCACGGCCTCGCCCGCGGCGATCGTCCAGCTGTACGACCCCTGCGCCGCGGTTGCTGCGTCCCAGGTCCAGTCGATGTCCTGGCTCGTCCCTGTCGTGCTCGCCACGACGCTCCCCGTCGCGTCGGCGACCGTCACCGTCCAGGGAAGCGGCTCGCTGAGGCGCGCTCGGAAGCGCACCTGGCCGCCGATGTCACCGCGGACGGAGGGCGCGTACAACTTCGGCAGGCCTACGGCGGCCGCCTGCTGAGCGATGGCATCGAGCTGGGCGTAGAGCGCAGCGCCCGGACACGTCGTGAAGCCTGTGTCCCGATGGCCGGAAACCGCACGCAGCACCACCGGGATTCCTGACGGGAAACGCGCATTCCCTCCGGAGGCCCAGGTCAGCGTCGACAGCGGATCGACGTGGGCGACGTCGAGACGCCAGGCCAGGAGACCCGCGAGTGCCGTACGCGCCGCGAAGGACGGCGCGGCGGAGCCGTACGTCCCAAGAACAGCAACGCCGGCGGAGCCGGTGTTGAAACCTTCGGCGTGCGCTCCGATGACGTTCTTGTCGACGCCGCCGTAGCGGCCCTCGAAGACCTGGCCGTAGCGGTCGACAAGAAAGTTGTAGCCAATGTCGTTCCAGCCGTTCCCCTTGACGTGGTACACCTCGATGCCGCGCACGATTGCGGCGGACTGCGAGGCGGTATACGAGTTGGTGCCGGCCGTGTGGTGGACGAGTGCAAACTGCACGCTCGGCGCGTAGCGCGGCGGTTCGCGTCGAATCGCCTCGTTTGCACCCCACGCCTCGCGACCGAGAATCGGCGGCGAGCCGGTCATGGAGACTCGGCGCAGCGGGATGCGGATTTCCGGACTGCGAACGAAATAGGCGCGCAGTCGCGCGACCGGCCCGCGCAACCGGTACTCGATCCGATCGGAGGGGCCGGTCCAGTACGGATTGCCCACACGCCAGCCACGCGCGGCACGCGCCTCGGCACTCCCGGCGTTCGGAAGATCCTCGGCCTCCGGGTCCCCGCGCTGCCAGGCGCTCCACCGTCCTGCGAGCGAGCGCGTGCGGAAGTGCACCGAACCGGTACCGCGCCAGTGCAGCCCGACCATGTCGAACTCTGGTGTCACAGCGGCAAGCGTGCGTCCACCGTGCAGCGGTACCTCACGCATGGTTAGCGAGGCGCCCCCGAAAGCGGCGGCAGGCGTGGCGAAGAACAGCAGTGTGGCAACGAGAAGAGACCTCATGGCGGCGGCAACCTTGCGTCCAGGGTGCCTGTACCCGGCTTCGGCCTCAAGGGCACACGCCCTGCCCTGATAGAATCCTTACGAGTTGAAGAGCGCCTGTTTGCGGGGAGTTTTGCTCCTCGGAGCGCTTTTGGCGCTCGCCGCCCCCGCTGGAGCGGCCGCGCCGAGGGTCCTCGCGATTCACTTCGCCCCGGACCTCGAGGTCAACCCCGTCACGCAAGGCTGGGTGAACCACCAACTGAACCGGGCGAAGAACGACGGCTACGCGGCGGTGGTGATCGTGCTCGACACGCCGGGCGGGCTCTCGACGTCGATGCGGAAGATCTACCAGAAGGAACTGGCGTCGCCGATCCCGGTGCTCGTCTACGTCGCGCCGGACGGCGCGCGCGCAGGCTCGGCCGGACTATGGATCGCCGAGGCGGGGGACGTGCTCGCGATGGCCCCGCAAACGAACATCGGTGCGTCGACTCCGATCAACGCAGGCGGGCAGGATCTGAACAAGGACCTGCGGAAGAAGGTCGTGAACGACGCCGCCGCGTCGATCGTGGCGCTCGCCAAGAGTCACGGCCGTGACTGGAAGTTTCCGGAGCGCGCCGTACGCCAGGCGGCAAGCCTCCCCGCTCCCGACGCGCTGCAGCAGCACGTGATCGACGTGATCGCGCCGACCCTGCCGGCGCTCCTGCAGAAGCTCGAGGGCTACAAGACGAAGCCTAAGGGCTTCGTTCTCCACCTTTCCGGAGCGCAGATCGACCACGTCAAGCCGGGCTTCTTCACCCGTCTGCTCAACACGCTGATCGATCCCAACATCATCTCGCTGCTCTTCCTGGCCGGCATTGCGGGCATCGGCTACGAGATCTTCCACCCGGGCGTCGTGCTGCCCGGTGCGCTGGGCGCCGTCTCGCTCGTGACGGCGTTGTACGGCTTCTCCGTGCTCCCGGTGAGCTGGGCCGGGCTCGTGCTGCTGCTGCTCGGCGTCGCGTTGCTCGTCGCCGACGTTCACGTCACGAGCCACGGCGCGCTCACCGTCGCCGGTCTGGTTGGCCTGGCGGTCGGCTCGATCATGCTGTTCCAGAACGCGCCGGCGCCGTACCACACGTCAAAGCCGCTCGTCATCGGCGTCGCCGTGGGGCTGGGTGCACTCTGGGCGTTTGCGGTCGGCAAAGCCTGGCAGGTGCGGCGCACACCGGTCAAGGTCGACCCGAAGCTGATTGCCGGCTCGATCGGCGAGGTCCGCGGCGGCGGTCTCGTCTTTGTGAACGGGGAGCTGTGGCAGGCGCGGGCTGCGGGCGGGGAGGCGCTTCGTCCCGGCCAGCGGGTGCGCGTCGAGTCGCTCGAGGGCCTGACCCTGACGGTCAGGCCGGAGGGAACCTAAACCCGTAGGATCAGGTTATGGCCGCCCTCGTGATCGTCGCCGTACTGCTGTTCCTGGTCGTCCTGTTCCTCTTCTCGGCGATCAAGGTCGCGCGCGAGTACGAGCGCGGCATCATTTTCCGGCTCGGTCGCCTGCTGCCCGAACCGAAGGGCCCGGGCCTCTTCCTGCTCATCCCGGTAGTCGACCGGATGGTGAAGGTCGACCTGCGCACGATCACGCTGACGGTCCCGCCGCAGGAAGTCATCACCAAGGACAACGTCCCCGTGCGTGTGACCGCCGTCGCGTACTTCCGCATCGTCGCTCCGAAGGACGCGATCGTGCAGATCGAGAACTTCATGGTCGCGACCTCGCAGATCGCGCAGACCACGCTGCGCTCCGTGCTCGGACAGCACGTGCTCGACGAGCTCCTGTCGGAGCGCGAGAAGATCAACGGGATCCTGCAGGGGATCATCGACGAGGCGACTGCCCCCTGGGGCGTCAAGGTGTCCATCGTCGAGGTGAAGGACGTCGAGATTCCGTCCTCGATGCAACGCGCCATGGCGCGACAGGCCGAGGCCGAGCGTGAGCGGCGCGCGAAGATCATCAACGCCGAGGGCGAGTTCCAGGCAGCCGAACGGCTGAAGGACGCGGCCGCGGTGATCGGCGAACAGCCTGTCGCACTGCAGCTGCGCTACCTGCAGACGCTCCTCGAGCTCGGCTCTTCCCAGGCGACGACGATCGTTTTCCCGGTCGACCTGATCCGGCCCTTCCTGGAAAAGAAACCCGGCGAACCGATCTGAGCGGCGACTTCCGCCGCGATCCGGATTCGGGGCGCGTCGCGGTGATCGCTCCCGGCAGGGCGAAACGTCCCGGCGCAGCCCGGCCGCTGCTCGACCCTCCGAGCCTCGACGAGCTGGCGTCGTGCCCGTTCTGTGCCGGCCACGAGCACATGACGCCGCCGCAGACACTCGTCTTCCCCGAGGAGGGCGACTGGAAGGTGCGTGTCGTCCCGAACCTCTACCCGGCACTCGACCGCCAGGAGGTCGTCGTGCACAGCCGGCGACACATCCGCTCGATTGCGGAAGCCGAGGACGACGAGCTCGAGCTCGTCGCCGAAGCCTGGCGTCGCCGTGCGGCAGACGAGCCCGGTCATGTGCAGGCGCTCATCAACGAGGGGCGGGAAGCCGGTTCCAGCCTGCCCCACTCGCATTCACAGCTGGTCTGGCTCCCAGAGCGCGCGCCCGAGCGCGCGCAGCCGCGCGGCGAGCCAGTGCTCGAGTCAGACGGCGTGGTGGTCTCGTGCCCGTGGGCAAGCCGGGTTCCCTACGAAACGGTCATCGCACCCGCGGTGCCAGAACCGGACCCCTTCGCCGACAACGGGCTGGCGCCGACACTCAAGCTGCTCGCGGCCATCGTCCGCGGGCTGCACGGGCTCGAATGGCCACTACCGTTGAACGCGTGGCTGGAGCGCGGCGCAACCGATTGGCGGCTCGTGCTTTTCCCGCGACTCACGGTGCTTGCCGGCCTCGAGCTCGGTACGGGGATTCACATCAACACTCTTGCGCCGGAAGAAGCAGCGGCACGCCTTCGAGCCGCCTGCACTGACTGACGGCTAACCCACCGCCGCTGCCGCCGACATGTGCGGCGGCAGCCCACAACGGCTGTCCGTCAGGAGAAGTCGGGCGCAGCCTCAGGCCGGCGTTCCGCGGACTGCACTTCACGGAACCGGTGGGCCGCGTCGATCGCGGCGCCGAGGTTGAGACCCTTGTCCTTCGCCTGCTTGATCAACATGACCGTCTCGAGCGCATCGATGTCGTAGATGCGCTGCTTCTTCCCTTTGGTGGGGATCTGTGCCTTGTTCGTCCAGTAATCGAGCTGCATCTTCGAGATGCCTGCGATCTGGCAAACCTGGCCGAGATAGAGCTCCACCTTGCCCAGGTGCTCGGCGAGATCGATCGGCTCGAGAAGGTCTACCTGCCGGCTGACAGCCATGTCGTCCTCGTCTTCCTGTCCGTTGATACCCCTTGTTTCAAAGGTATATCGCGCTTTTTCCTGATCGGGAAGGGGTGGATTCAAAATCTCCCCCTTTTGGGTACCGGTTGGCGGAGGTTTGTGGTGTGGACCTACGCCTGGGGGACAGCTTCAGGGCTGTTCGTGGCATCACTCTTGTCCTCCGCGGACTCGACGACCGGCGCCAGGCTGGAGACATGCTCCCCTTCCCGCAGTCGCATCACGATGACTCCCTGTGTGGAACGGCCGGACCGCTTGATGTCGTCGACCGACATCTTGATCACCGTGCCGCCGTCGGAGATGAGCATGACCTGGTACCCGTCGCGCACGACGCGCGAGCCCGCCAGCTGGCCCTTCGCCTCGGTCAGCTGCACCGTCTTGACGCCGAGCCCGCCGCGACCCTTCACGGGATAGTCGCGGACCGGGGTGCGCTTGCCATAGCCGTTCTCCGTCACCACGAGAACGTCGGCGTCGTCGTGAGCGACGTTGACCGCGATCACCTCGTCACCTGCGCGTAGCCGCATCCCCTGCACGCCGGAGGCGTCCCGACCCATCGGCCGCACGTCGGTCTCGTGGAAACGAATCGCCTGGCCCTTGCGCGACACCATCAGGATGTCGTCGGTCCCCGAGGCATGCCGGACGCCAACGAGCTCGTCGCCCTCGCGCATCTTGATCGCGATGATCCCGTCGGAGCGCAGCGGCGTGTTGTAGACGGACATCCGCGTCTTCTTCACGACGCCCTTCTTCGTCGCGAAGACGAGGTACTCGGCCTCCTTGAAGTCACGCGTCTGCACGACTGCGCGCACCTGCTCGTCCTGCCGGAAGGGCAGCAAGTTCTGAATCGCGCGACCCTTGGACTGACGAGAGCCGAGCGGCAGCTCGTGCACCTTCAGCCGGTAGACCTTGCCAACGTTCGTGAAGAACAGGATGTAGTC
>JBGPYI010000023.1:0-14891 GCA_041493175.1 Gaiellaceae bacterium
CAAGCGTCGACCCGCAGACCGAGCCCATCGACGACGAGCCGTTCGACTCGAGCGTCTCGGACACGATGCGGATCGTGTACGGGAACTCGTCCGTGGACGGAATCACCGGCTCGAGCGAGCGCTGCGCCAGTGCACCGTGGCCGATGTCGCGGCGTTTCGGTCCGCGCATGAAGCCCGTCTCCCCGACCGAATAGGGCGGGAAGTTGTAGTGGTGCATGAAGCGCCGGTCGGTCTCGAGCGACAGGTCGTCGATCCGCTGGCCCTCCTTCGCCGTGCCGAGCGTGAGCAGCGACATGATCTGCGTCTGCCCCCGCGTGAAGAGGCCTGAGCCGTGCGTCCGCGGTGAAACACCGACCTCGCACTCGATCGGGCGGATCTCCTCCGGACTGCGGCCGTCGGGCCGGTGCTTGTCCACCGCGATCTTGCGACGGACGATCTCCTTGTAGATCGCCTCTGCGGCTTTCTTGACATGGTTTCTCGTCATCGAGTCCTTCGCCGTCGCCGCCTCACCCTCGCCGGCCGACGGGCCGACCGGGAACGGAAGCTGAACCGTGTCGATGATGCGGTCGAAGAGCAGCTGGCGCTTCGCCGATTTCAGCTCCTTGGAGTCCTGCTCCGCGTCGGTCAGCGCTCGCAGGTCGCTCTCGAACTGCTCGCGCACCGGCTGCAACACCGCCTCGAGGCGAATCTGCTCGAGCACTGCCGCCAGGCTCATCTTGCGCTGCACCTGCCGGAGGACGTCCTCCTCGGTCGAGTCCATGCTCAGCTCGCCCAGCGCCTCCTCGACGACGGCGTCGGCCGCACGCAGGCCCTCGGCGTTGATCCGCTCGCGGATCTTGTCACCGGACTCCCGTTCGACCTCTTCCGTCACGCTCGAATCGAGCCACTTCGCCTTGCCGGCCTGGCGCTGAAGATCGAGCTGCGCCTCGCACAGCTTCTTGACCTCCGCGTGCGCGAGGTCGAGCGCCTCGAGCAGCCTCTCCTCGCTGACCTGGTTCGCGCCTGCCTCGACCATCGTGAGCGCGTCGGGCGATCCGACGACGATCAGGTCGAGCTCCTTGTGCTCCGCGACTTCCGGCAGCGTCGGGTTGACGACGAGCTCGCCGTCGATGATCGCGACCCGCACGGCTCCGACCGGGCCGAGGAACGGCATCGGCGAGAGCATCAGCGCTGCGGAGGCGCCGTTGATGCAGAGGATGTCGTGTGCGGTGATCAGGTCGGCGCTCAGCACCGTGCAGATCACCTGGGTCTCGTTCTTGTAGCCCTTCGGCCAGAGCGGCCGGATCGGCCGGTCGATCATGCGTGCGGTCAGGATCGCGCGCTCCGTCGGACGGCCCTCGCGCTTGAAGAAGCCGCCGGGGATCTTCCCGGCCGCATACATACGCTCTTCGACGTCGACGGTGAGCGGGAAGAAATCCGCGCCTTCGCGCGGCTCCATCCGGCCCTGCGCCGTCGCCAGCACCATCGTGTCGCCGGAGCGGACGACGACGGAACCATCCGCCTGCTTCGCCAGCTTGCCGGTTTCGAACGTGATCTCGCGCCCGCCGACCGTCACGCTGACGTCGGCCCGGCGCTCAGTGGCAATTGCCATCAAGTTGTCCTCCACTCTGCTTTGCGGGAGAGTGGGGACTCGAGTCAGCGTCGTGGAGCGGCGCTCGCTCGAATCTCCACCCTCTCTGGTTACGACGGGACTACCTGCGCAGCCCCAGTTCCTTGATCAGTGCCCGGTATCCCTCCAGGTCATGCTTCTGGAGATACGTCAGGAAGCGCCGTCTCCGGCCCACGAGCTTGAGCAGCCCGCGGCGCGAGTAGTGATCCTTCGGGTGCGCCCGCAGGTGCTCCGTCAGGTCGTTGATGCGCTTCGTGAGGAGCGCGACCTGCACCTTGGTCGAGCCCGTGTCGGTTTTGCTCGCCCCGTGTTGCTGGACGATCTCCTGTTTGACTTCCTTCGTAAGGCCCATCTCACCTCCGTCTCGTCAGTCCCAGCAATCCGCCGGAAGCAGGCGGAAAGCCGCGGCTGCGGTCGGTGGACAGGGTAGCAACGATGCGGCTACTTGAGCAGGAGCTTGCCCAGGCGCCGTTGGGCGACGAACAGGCCGCAGGCCCCGAGCGCGATGAGATACGCAACGTTCACGAGCTGGGCCCAGCCCACCGTCCCGAGGTTGAGCGCGCGCAGGAGCTCGATGGCGTGGTAGAGCGGCGAGAAGCGCACGACCCACTGGATCGCTTCCGGATACGTCGAGATCGGGAAGAAGGTCGCCGAGAAGAGAAACATCGGCAGCTGTACGAGCGCAATCAGCTCGAAGTCCTGCCAGGTGCGCATGAACGTCGTCGCAGCGACGCCGATCCCGGCGAAGGCGAAGCCGATCAGCACGGCGCCCGGAAGCGCGAACAGGCCCCAGGCGGATTCGATCAGTCCGAGGGCTCCGGCCACGGCCATGAACGAGATCGCGTAGAGGAAGCCTCGGAAGAGTGCCCACGCCGTCTCGCCGACCGCGACGTCCGCCGGCCCGATCGGCGTCGACAGCACGGCGTCGTAGGTCCTCGCGTACTTCAGCTTCCAGAACACGTTCGTCGCGTCGTAGATGGCGCCGTTCATGGCCGCGGAGGCCAGCAGCGCCGGCGCCACGAAGCTCGCATAGTCGATCAGCCGTCCGCCTGGTCCGGGCACCTTCCCGACGAAGTGCCCCAGTCCGATGCCCATCGAGAAGAGGTAGAAGAGCGGCTCGAAGACGCCCGAGAAGATGACCATCCACGAGCGGCGGTACACCATCAGGTTGCGCTCGAAGAGCAGGTGGCCCCGGCTGCCGGCGAACGCCGAGGCGGTCATTTGAGCAGCCTCGCCGCATACGTGCGCTGGGCCCACGCGAAGCCGATCACCACGAAGAGTAGGAGATAGACCGTGTGCCCGAGGGCGCGCAACACATGCACGTCGCCGAGCGTGAACATGCGGCAGAGCTCGACCCCGTGCCACAGCGGCGTCGCGTAGGCAAGCCATTCGAGGGGCAGAGGCAGGCGCGAGACCGGGAAAAACGTTCCCGAGAAGAGAAACATCGGGACGACCACGAAGCGATTGACCGGCACGAACGCCGCGTCGGACTCCCGCGTCGCTGCGTACGCCGCGAACGGGGTCGTGAAGGCCGCGCCGAGCAGGACCGCGGCCGGCAGCGCCAGGATGCCGAACGGTGAGTTGACTGCGCCGAAGGCAGCGATCACCGCGAGGTACACGGCACTGGTCGACGCTACGCGCGCGGTCATCCAGAGTTGATGGCCGAGCACGATGTCTCGCGTTCCGAGTGGGGTCGCAAGCATCGCGAAGTACTGCCGCGTCCACTTGAAGGATCCCATCACCGGCCACGACGCTTCACCGGAGGCGACGGTCATCGCCGTCGCCGCGAGCATTCCGGGCGCCACGAAGTCGATGTACGAGACACCGAGTGAGTTACCGGTGGACTTGTTCACGAGCGTCCCCAGCCCGACGCCGAGGGCGCCGAGATAGAACACGGGGTTGACGATGCTCGTGATCGCCGAGCCGCGCCAGATGCGGCGATATTGCATCAGCCAGTACTCGAAGACTCGGAGCGGCAGCGCCAGGCTGTTCAATCGTCCACCAGGGTCCGCCCGGTCAGGTGAAGGAAGACATCCTCGAGGGTGGAGCGGCGGACGAGCACGCTCTCAGGCTCTAGACCGAGCTCATGGACGTGCGAAGCGGTGGCGTCGCCGTCGTCCGTGTAGAGCAGCAGCCGGTCCGGAAGCGACTCGAGCCTGCGCACGAGCCCGTCCATCTGCGAGGTGAGCTCGGTCGCGACTTCCTCCGGGCGGTTCTCCTCGCGGAAGCGAAGCTCGACCACCTCGCGCGTGGAATAACGGCGAATGAGCTCCTGCGGCGAGCCTGCGGCAGCGATCTTGCCCTTGTCCATGACGACGAGCCGGTCGCAGAGCTGCTCGGCCTCGTCCATGTAGTGGGTCGTGAGGATCAGCGTGACGCCGCGCTGCTTCAGGCGGAAGAGTCGATCCCAGACGGTATGGCGCGCCTGTGGATCGAGCCCGGTGGTGGGCTCGTCCAGGAGCATGACCTCAGGATCGTTCACGAGCGAACGCGCGATCGTTAGCCGGCGCTTCATGCCGCCCGACAGCGGCTCGACCTTGTCGTTCGCCCGTTCGCTGAGCTGGACGAAATCGATGAGCTCGTCGGCCCGCCTGCCCAGGTCGCCGCGCGGCAGGCCGAAGTAACGGCCGTAGATGATGATGTTCTCGCGCACCGTCAGGTCCATGTCGAGCGTGTCCTGCTGCGGCACGACGCCCAGTCGTGCGCGGATGTCGGCGCCCTTCGTGACCGGGTCCAGGCCGAGAATGCTCAGCGTCCCGCCCGACGGCGGCGAGACGCAGCCGATCATCCGCATGGTCGAGGTCTTGCCCGCACCGTTCGGCCCGAGGAATCCGAAGGCCTCGCCGCGCTGCACGTCGAAGTCGATCCCGTCCACCGCCACGAGGTCGTCGAAGCGTTTCACCAGTCCGCGGGCGTACACCAGCGGCAGCTGTTCGGCTGCATCAGCCACCCCTGCAACCTATCGGCCGCGCCGGTGCGCGCAGTGGGCGGTAGCGTCTCTCTCGATGCAGGCGGCTGTGGCGGGCGGCCATCCGGCGACGGTGGCTGCGGGAATCGAGATCCTCGAGGAAGGCGGCAACGCTGCGGATGCCGCGGTCGCAGCGGCGCTCGCGTCATGTGTCGCCGAGACGGTGATGACGGGACTGCTGGGGGGCGGCCACGCGGTCTACTTCGAGGCCGCGAGCGGATGCGTCCGCAATCTCGACTGCTTCGTCGCCGTGCCCGGGTTGGGAGAAGAGCCGCAGGAGGCAGAGCTGATCCACCTCGACGTCCCCTTCGGCGCGGAGCTCGTTCATTACGCCGTCGGGCCGGCGTCGTGCGCCGTGCCTGGGCTGCCGGCCGGCCTCGAGGCGCTTTCGCGCGAACACGGACGGCTGCCGTGGCGGCGGCTCGTCGAACCTGCCGTCCGGCTTGCGCGCGACGGCGTCGACTTTCCGTCGGCACACGCCGCGTGCCTCGCGATGCTGGCGACCGTGATGACGATGAACGAAGGCGCCGAGATCTACGCGCCCGGGGGCGAGTTGCTGCAAGCCGGTGACAGGCTCGAGCAGCCGGGACTGGTCGTGGCGCTCGAGGCGCTCGCCGACGACGCCTCTGCGGTGTACCGCGGCGCGATCGCGACCGAGCTGCTCGCGCTCTCTGCGGAGCGAGGCGGTCTCCTCACCCGCGCGGATTTCGACGCGTACGAACCGCGCTGGACCGACCCCGTCGAGGTCGGGTATGCCGGCGGCCGTCTTGTGACGCGCGGCGGCCTGTCGGCGGTCCCCGAAACCGTGCCGCGGCTGCCGCGTCTCTACGGCCTCGACGACACCGAGCGGGTCCTCGCGCTCGTC
Source organism: Gaiellaceae bacterium (assembly GCA_041493175.1). Lineage (GTDB taxonomy): Bacteria > Actinomycetota > Thermoleophilia > Gaiellales > Gaiellaceae > 3-1-20CM-4-69-9. Next base: position 5,443 of record JBGPYI010000023.1, read on the forward strand.
GACGCCTTCGGCACGCCGGCCGACCTGCAGGGTGACACGACGAACGTGTCACTCGTGGATCGAGACGGCAACGCGTGCGCCTTCACGTCCAGCCTTGGGCTCGGCTCCGGGGACTTCATCCCGGGGCTCGACCTTCACCTCAACAGCATGCTGGGCGAAGCCGACCTGCTCCGCGGCCGGCTCGAGCCGGGCTCCCGGATGCAGAGCATGATGGCGCCGCTGCTGGCGTTCGACCGTGACGGTCTCTCGCTTGCGGGAGGCGCGGCCGGAGGGACGCGGCTCAGGACTGCGCTCCTGAGTGTCGTCGCCGGCATCATCGATGAAGGCCTTGCGGCGGGAGCCGCCGTGGAACGCGCGCGCTTCCACGCCGCTCCCGAGGTGATCAACGCCGAGCCGGGCGTGGATGAAGCCGCACTCGATGAGCTCGAAACGCGCGGGTTCAGCGTCAGGCGCTGGTCCGCGCCGCATCACTACTTCGGCGGCGTCAGCGTCGTCAGCCGCGCGGGTGCGGCAGGCGACCCGCGTCGAAGTGGCGCCGCGTCCACGACTCGCTGAAGGCCCTGACACGGGCGCCGACCCATCCCACGTACCCGCAGTCGGGGCAACCGGGGTTGGCCTGAACCGTGCCGCCGCCGGAGGGCTTGGCGTACACCTCGCCGCACTCCAGACACCGCACGCTCTCGAGCACGGTCAGGTTAGGTGCCTCGTCTCCCGAATCCGACTTCACGTGCAAGAAGACTCCGCTCTTTGCGGAAACTTGCGTCCCACTTGTTGCAGGAAGAACTACTGGTACGGAGACGCGACGGATTCCTTGCTTTCCACGTTCAAGACACTGCCGACGAGGATTGAAACTTGCGTTCAGCCTACGCCGGCCGCTCCGCGATGCGCGCCTCCTCCACGTCGCGCGTGATCTGAGCCACGAGTTCGTCCTCGCTCGAGAACGCCCGCTCCTCCCGGAGCCGCCGCCAGAGCTCCACGACGAGGCGCCGGCCGTAGAGATCGCCCTCGAAATCGAGCAGATGCGGTTCGATCCGGCGCTCGCAGCCCCCGTAGTGCGGGTTCACGCCGATGGAGATCGCGGCGCGGTGACCACCGAGCGCGGAGCCGGCATAGATGCCGGATGCCGGCACGAGGAGCTCGGCCGGAACGGAGAGGTTCGCAGTCGGGTAGCCGAGGGTCCCGCCTCGTTGATCTCCGGGGACGACCGTTCCCTCGAGCTCCGGCGGGCGCCCCAGCAATCGCGCGGCCCCGACGACGTCCCCCTCGCGGAGCAGGCCGCGAATGTCGGTCGACGAAACGCCCTCGAGCGCCGGGACCGTCCGCACGTCGAAACCGAGCCGCTGGAGCAGGGCAGGGTCGCCGGCAGCCGCGCGTCCGAAGCGGAAATTCTCGCCGACGACGATGACCTTCGCCCCGATCTGCCGCAGGAGCGATTCGGCGAACTCGGCGGGCTCGCGCGCCGCGAGCTCGAGCGTGAACTCGACCACCAGGACCTCGTCGACACCCACCTCCTCGAGGAGCTCGACGCGGCGTTCGAGGGTCGAAAGCAGCTCCACCCTGTTTCCGAGCACCAGCTGTGGGTGTGGCCAGAAGGTCACGACCGTGACGGGCGCCCCCGCGGCGCGGGCGGTCTCCAGGACCCGACGATGACCGCGATGCACGCCGTCGAAGCTGCCGATCGCGGCGACACATTCGCCGGCCATGAGCTCCTCGGGACGGTGGGCAACCTTCACAGCCGCGCGAGTGCCTCGTCGGCCGGGATGAGGCGATCGGGATCCGCTTCGTCGACCGAGAACGGGCCGATCTCGAGTCGACGCAATGTGCGGCAGTGGCCTCCCAGAGCATCTGCGATCGCCCGCACGTAGGTTCCGGAGCTGACGCGAAGGTCCAGCCGCACCTCCCCGCCGGTATATGCGATGACGTCGAGCGCCTCGACGCGAGAGCGCCGCATCGGCATCTGCACCTCGATGCCGCGACGGGCAAGCTTGTACGCGCGCTCTCCGCCGATCTTCACGGCCGAAGCGGCCGGGATCGGCAGCTCGATCTCACCCCGGAGGCCCGCGAGCCGCCGCTCCAGCTCTTCTCGAGTCGGCGTCTCCAGACGTTCGGCGACGTCTCCCTCGGGGTCCCCCGTCGTCGTCCGCGCCGTGAGGTCGACGTCCGCCACGTAGCGCTTGTCGAGTCCGACGAAGCATGAAGCCAGCTTAGTTGCCGAACCGGACAACAAGAGCAACAGCCCTGTCGCAAAAGGGTCGAGAGTTCCAGCATGGCCGGTGCGCGCGCCCGTCCGGCGGCGGAGATCGGAGACGATCGCAAACGAGGACGGTCCGGCCGGCTTGTCCACGAGGACGATCCCCGCTGGATTAAGCGCGCGAGGAGGCAAGGAACTCTCGGCGCACGAAGTCCGTGATCTCCTCGATCGACGCCTCGCTGGAGAAACCTGCGGCCTGGCGGTGCCCGCCTCCGTCCGACTTACGGGCGATCGCCGAGACGTCGAGCTCGTCGATGCTCGCTCGCAGGCTGACGCGTCTGGCCGGGCCGTCCTGACGGGGAGGCTCGCGGATGAGCACGGCCATGTCGGCGCCCTCGACTGCACGCAGAAAGTCGATGATTCCCTCCGAGTAGGGCTCGGCGGCTCCCACTTCGGTGAAGTCCGTGCGCAGGAGATAGGAAACGACGATGCGTCCGCCCTCGAAGACCTGTGCCCGCTCGAGAGCGCGTGCGAGCAGCTTGAGCTTCGCGAACTGCACAGATTCGTAGACACCCTGGAACACGCGGTGGACATCCGCTCCCGCCTCGACCAGCTCGGCGGCCAGGCGCAGGGCCTTGGGCGTGGTGTTCGTGTACTGAAACCGGCCCGTATCGGTGACGAGCGCGATGTAGAGCGCCTCGGCGATGTCCGGCGTCAGCTCGACGCCGAGCTCGCGGAAGAGATCGCGCAATACCTCGCCGGTCGACGATGCATCGGCGACGATCAGGTTGATCCGGCCGAACCGCGTGTTGTCATGGTGATGGTCGACGTTGATGGAGAGCGGGACACGCCCGAGCACCTCGGGGTCCGCGATCCGGCTCTCGTTCGCGCAATCGACGGCGAGGAGGACACGCTCCGCCACATCGTCGGGCCAACGTCGCCGGAGGTCCCCGAGCGGCATGAACCCGTACTCGCTTGGCAGCGGCGCGTCGCCGTGCAGGGCCATGACAGTGTCCTTGCCCAGCTCTTTGAGGGCGAGGTTTGCCGCGAGCAGCGAGCCTAGAGCGTCACCGTCGGGGTTTTCGTGTGTGGTGAGAACAAACCGGTCGTGTTCGCGAATTGCGTCCGCGACCGCAGCCAGTTCACTCGCTGTCGTCTGGGGCGAGCTCATCGATCAGCTTTGTCATGCGGACCCCACGTTCGACCGACGGATCGTACTCGAAGGCCAGTTGCGGAGTGCGTTTCAGGCGCAACTCGCGCGCAAGCTGGGCCTGCAGCAGCGAATGAGCTGCCTGGAGGCGGGCGATCGTCTGCGCCCGCTTTCGTTCGGCGCCGAGGACGGACACGTAGACCCGTGCATGCCGGAGGTCTGTCGAGGTTTCCACCCCTGTGATCGTGACGAAGCCGATGCGGGGGTCTTTCAGCTGCCCGATCGCTTCCGAGAGGACTTGGCGAACCGACTCGTTGACGCGGCGCATCCGATCAGTCATGCGGGATATTCAAGCGCTTGCACGCTCTCCTCCTCGTCGCAGTCGGGCTCTGGTGCTTCGTCACCGCGCTGGCGGGCGGCCTCGTGGGCCTCGTGCTGGGGAACCTCCGGCTCCCGGTGCTCGTCCTCGCCGCCTCGAGCCCGGCTGCGGGTGCCGGTGCGAACATCGGCGTCTCGGCCCTCGCAGCCTTCGCCGCAGCGGTCGCCCACATTCGCGCAGGCCGGATCGACTGGCGCCTCTTCGCGTGGATGGCGCCACCCTCGATGGCCGGGGCCGTGATCGGAGGTCTCCTGTCCGGTGCGGTTCCCGGAACTGCTCTGCTCCTGGTGATCGGCGTGACGCTTCTCGCCTTCGGGGTCGACCTCCTTCGCCCTAAGCCGGGCGGGCGGCAGGCCGACTCGGGGCGCGTCAGCGCGCTGGCCGCGATCTTCACGGGAGCACTGATCGGGCTCCTCGGCGGCTTCGTCGGTCTCATCCTTGGCGCACTGAGGCTCCCGGCGCTCCTGCGGTTCGTCGGCGCCGACTCATTTCGCGCTGTGGGCAGCAACGTCGCCGTCGGCTTTTGCCTTGGAGTCGCCGGCGTGTTCGGCCATCTGCCCGGAGGTGTCGACTGGCCGCTGCTCGGCGTGGGTGCGGCGACGTCGGTACCGGGTGCGATCCTCGGCGCGCGGCTCACGGGTCGCCTGGACGAGCGCCAGCTGCTCCGCGCCGTCGGGTTCGTCCTGCTCGTGGCGGGTACCGCCATGATCCTGCAGGGCATCCTCTAGTCGAGCGTGACCACGTCGCGGTCCGCGCGAACGAGCTCGAACTCCTGCCCCGCCAGGTAGCGCTCCGCCTCGTCGAGCAGTTGCTCCGCCTCGCGGTATTCCCTCGCGACGCAGGAGAGCGTCAGCCGCGCCCGCTGCCACAGCTCGTGGTGATCGACCTCGGCAACCGAAGCTCCGAAACGGTTCTGGAGCTGGGCTTTCGCCGACTTGACGTACTTCCGCTTGCCCTTCAGCGAGCGCGCCTCGGGGAAATGCAGCTCGACGCTCAGGATGCCGATGTAGCCCACGCCCACGTCAGGGCTCTGATCGGCTAGGAGGAGGAGGCGGCGGCCGGCGGCTGGTCGAGCGTCGTCCGCTCGATCTCGCGGGTCTCGAACGCCTCGATGACGTCGCCCTCTTTGACGTCGTTGAAACCGTCGAGGAGGATTCCGCACTCGAAGCCTTCGGCGACCTCGCGGGCGTCGTCCTTGAAACGCTTGAGCTGAGAGATCGTCGTCTCGTTGATGACCGTGCCGTCGCGGATGACGCGCGCCTGTGCCGAGCGTCGGATGACGCCGCTCGTGACCATGCAGCCCGCGATCGTTCCGAGCCGCGAGACCTTGAAGAGCGCACGTACCTCGGCCTCGCCGAGGGTTTCCTCCTTCTCCACGGGCTTCAGCATTCCGACGAGCGCCTGCTCGATGTCCTCGGTCAGCTGGTAGATGACGCGGTACGTACGGATCTCGACGCCTTCACGCTCGGCGAGCGTGCGCGCTTCGGCATTCGGCCGGACGTTGAACCCGACGACCGTTGCACCGGAGGCCGACGCGAGCATGATGTCGCCCTCGGTTATGCCGCCCACTCCCTGGTGGATGACGTTCACGCGCACCTCCGAGTGCTGGATCTTGCGGAGCTCGGAGACGGCCGCCTCGACAGAGCCGACCACGTCGCCCTTGAGGACGAGGTTGAGGTCCTGGATCGCGCCTGCCTCGATCTGCTCGAAGAGACTCTCCATCGAGACGCCTCTCGATGCCTGCGCAAGCTGCTCGCGGCGCAGCCGTTCGCCGCGCGCGTTTGCGAGCTCGCGCGCGCGGCGCTCGTTCTCGACCACACGGCAGAGCTCACCCGCAGGCGGCGGCTTGTCGAAGCCGAGAATCTCGACCGGATCACCGGGCCGTGCCTCCTTCACCTTGTCGCCCCGGAAGTTGTAAAGCGCGCGAACCTTTCCCCAGGCGTCGCCGGCGACGACCGCATCACCGACACGGAGAGTCCCGCGGTGGACGAGCATCGTGGCCGCCGGTCCTCGACCGACGTCGAGACGCGACTCGATGATCGGGCCGGAGGCCTCGGCCGTGGGGTTCGCGGTCAGCTCGAGCTCGGCGTCTGCGACGAGCAACACCTTCTCCAGCAGGTCGTCGAGGTTCTGGGCCTCTCTGGCCGAGACGTCCGAGAACTGCGTCGTCCCTCCCCACTCCTCCGGCTGCAGGCCCTCCGTCGACAGCTCGCTGCGCACGCGGTTCGGATCGGCGTCCGGAACATCGATCTTGTTGACTGCTACGACGATCGGTACTTTGGCTGCGCGCGCGTGGGAGATCGACTCCTTCGTCTGCGGCATGACGCCGTCGTCGGCTGCGACCACGAGCACGGCGATGTCGGTGACCTTCGCGCCACGGGCACGCATCGCAGTGAAGGCTTCGTGACCCGGCGTGTCGAGGAACGTGATCCTTCGACCGTTGTGCTCTGCCTGGTACGCACCGATGTGTTGCGTGATCCCACCGGCTTCCGTGGTGACGACCGAGGTCTTGCGAATCGCATCGAGGAGCGTGGTCTTGCCGTGGTCGACGTGGCCCATGATCGTGACCACGGGAGGGCGCGGCGCAAGATCGGCCGCACTGTCCTCGTAGCTCTCCGGCTCCTCGTCCTCGTCCGCCGCGTGCTTGATCGTGAACTCGCGCTCCGGTGCCAACTCGGCCGCAATCAGCAGGACCTCGTCGTCGGCCAGGGTTTGCGTGATCGTCACGGCCTTGCCCAGCCCCATCATGAACATGATGATCTTGGGCGCCGGGACCCCGAGTGCCTGCGAGAGGTCGCGGACGGTGACGCCCGACGGCACCGTGATCGGCCCGGTCGGAGCCACCACCTCGCGCGGCGTCTTCGGCCGTGACGCCTCGCGTTCGCGCTGCTGCTGGCGAGCGTCCCGGGGGCGTGCAGCCGCGTTGTCGATCACGACGCGGCGCTTGCGCCGTTGGCCTGCGCCGCCCTGGCGGGGCCGCATCGGGCGATTGGGTCTGTTCGAGCCTGATTCGTTGGCCATCAGATGTTCAAGTGTAGAGGGATGCGAGTTCCTGATCGATCCGGACGGTCTTGCGTAGCGTGCGGTTGAACGCGCGGCGCGAGACTGCGCGCTCGAAGCACGCGAGCCGACGGCAGGTATAGGCCCCGCGGCCGGGGACGCCGGTGCCCGGAACGAGTTGCCCGTCCGCCGCCGCGAAGCGCAGGAGTTGCCCCTGGGGAGCTTTCCGCCCGCAGCCGATGCAGCTTCTGATCGGCTCGCTCACGCAGCCGGCGGATGCTCCTCGGTGTCGCCGTCGCCGGACGTTTGTTCGACCGGGATCCCCGCGGGCACCTGCTCGGCTTCTGCGAGCTGGAGCACCTCAGCGGGCTCGACGGCCGCGGGCTCTTCGGCGCCTTCGCCTCCAGCCTCCGCGACGACGTCGTTCGCCTCGGCCACAGGGTTTGTTGCGTCCTCGGCCACCGCCACTGCCGGCGCGGCAGCCGGCTCCGAGCCGTTGCCGTCCTGCAGCGCGAGTTCCTGATGCGCGGGCAGGCCGCAGTAGCGCGAGCTGGGCAGCGCCTCATTGGGGCAACGCTTGCCGTTGGAGAGCACGGCCGAGCAGCGGCCGGTGAACTCCTCTCCCCCGGTGTCTCCGCCGTATGCCGCGGCGGCTTCCGCGTGAGCGAACTCCGTGTCGGACTGGATGTCCACTTTCCAGCCGGTCAAGCGCGCGGCCAAGCGTGCGTTGAGACCTTCCTTGCCGATTGCGAGCGCGAGCTGATCATCGGGAACGATGACTGTCGCTTCCTTTGTCTCGTCGTCGACGAAGACCTCGCGCACCCGTGCGGGAGACAGGGCCTTCGCGACAAATCGCGCCGGTTCCGGATTCCACGGGATGATGTCGATCTTCTCGCCGCGGAGCTCAGACACGACCATGCGCACGCGCGAGCCTCGCGGGCCGACGCAGGCGCCGACCGGGTCGACGCCCTGTGCGTGCGACTCGACGGCGATCTTCGACCGGTAGCCGGGCTCGCGGGCGACGCCACGGATCTCGACCAGCCCGTCTGCGATCTCCGGCACCTCGAGCTCGAAGAGCGTCTTGATCAGCTCGGGATCGCGCCGCGACAGGATCACCTGCGGCCCCTTCGTGCCCGAGCGTACCTCCGTGATGACGGCCTTGATGCGCGAGCCCTGCTCGTACCGCTCGCCGTCGACCTGCTCCGAACGCGGCAGCAGTGCCTCGACCTTCCCGAGGTCCACGAGCACGTTGTTGCGGTCGCCGGCCTGCTGGACGATTCCGGTCACGACCTCGCTGACGCGGTCGACGTACTCGTCGTACATCATCGCGCGCTCGGCCTCGCGGATGCGCTGCAGGATCACCTGCTTCGCGGTCTGCGCGGCGATGCGCCCGAAGTTCTCGGGAGTGACGTCCTCACGCTTGATCAGGTGCTCCGGCACGTCGGACCAGTCGACGTCGAGGTCGTTGTCCGAGATGAGCGTGTGGGAGCGCTCTCCCGTCTCGACCTCGAGCGCCTCGAGCTCTTCGAGCTTGCGCTCGCGTGCTTCCTCGATCAGGCGCTCCTCGATGTCCGGGGGCAACTCCACCGCGAAGACGCGGAAATCACCGAGCTCGTCGATTTCAACGATCGCGTGGCGCGCGGCTCCCGGCATCTTCTTGTAAGCGGCGAGGAGAGCATCTTCGAGCGCCGCGACGAGCGTGCCGCTCTCGATTCCCTTCTCCCGCTCGATGTCTCGAACGGCCTCGATGATTTCCTGGCTCATCGCTTCCCCGCTTCCTCGATCAGATTGCCCCGCACGATCGCGTCATACGGGATGTCCACGGACTCGGCTTCTGTCTTGACGGTGACGGTGCGCTCGCCCGCCGCGACGACTTCACCGCGCACTCTGTTTCGCTCTCTGGTGCGTAGCGCGACGCGGCGACCGACGGCGGCGCGAAAATGTGCAGGTGTGCGGACAGGCCGTTCTAGGCCCGGCGACGAAACGTCGACGGAGTACTCGCGGAGGTAGTCCCGCAGCACGTTCGTGACGCGCTCGCAGAGCGCGTGGTCGACGCCCTGGACGTGATCCACGTACACCGTGAACCGCTCAGGGCTGGTGAGCTCGACCGCGAGCACCTCGGTGCCCGGAAGCGCGCTCTCGACCTTCGGTGCTATCTCCCGCGTCAACTGCCTCTCCTTGTCGTGTGTGGCTGCCATTGCCCTTGCTCCTGTCACAAAAAATGGGCCCGCAGGCCCACTTCGCGAACAGCTCGAAATGTGGTGTTGGCAGAATAGCAAGCCAACCGGCTTCGAGCACGCCGATTTTCCCCCCTTTGCTCGGGAAAATGGCGCTCCAGCCCGGAGGGCGCGGTCAGTCGAGCACGATCGTCACCGGGCCCGCGTTCACGAGCGCGACCGCCATGCGGGCGCCGAAGACACCTCGTTCGACCGGGACGCCCTCCGCGGCGAGGGCTCGGCAGAACTCCTCGTAGAGCGGCTCGGCCTGTTCGGGTGGCGCCGCCTTGGTAAAGCTCGGGCGGTTGCCCTTGCGCGTGTCCGCGACGAGCGTGAACTGGCTCACGACGAGTGCGGACCCGGCCCTGTCGAGCAGGCTATGGGCGAACTTGCCGCCCTCGTCCTCGAAGATCCGCAGCTGCGCCACCTTCTGCGCGAAACGCCTCGCCTCGTGGCGCTCGTCCGTGCGCTCGATCCCGAGCAGAACGAGCAGACCTGCACCGATCGCGCCGG
>JBGPYI010000006.1:0-23201 GCA_041493175.1 Gaiellaceae bacterium
CGGTCATGTGCGTGTACGAGCCTCTCGCGGCGACGCTCGACCATCGCGCGTGCGCCGCGCGCAAGTCCGCCGCGCGTCCGGTCGAGCCGCGCGAGCAGCTCGGCCGCATCGGGGACGACGAGGCGCGCTGCCGCGGTGGGCGTCGACGCCCGAGCATCTGCAGCGAAGTCGCAGAGCGGGTTGTCCTGCTCGTGACCGACGGCGGAGACAACGGGCACCGGGCACAGTGCGACCGCGCGCACGAGCTGTTCGTCGCTGAACGGGAGCAGGTCTTCGAAGCCGCCGCCGCCGCGGGACAGCACGATGACGTCCACCTCGGGCGCAGCGGCGACCTCGCGCAACGCCTCGATCATCGCGTTCGCCGCGAGCGGCCCCTGGACGAGGGTCTCGGCGACGACGATGCGGGCTGCCGGAAAGCGGGCGCTGATCGTGGCGAGGACGTCCTTCTTCGCCGCTGCGTCGTTGCCGGTGACGAGCCCGATCCGGCGCGGTAGGAACGGCAGCGGGCGCTTCCGCTCGAAGACGCCTTCCGCCGCGAGCTTCTTCTTGAGGCGTTCGAGCGCGGCGAGGTGATCTCCGAGCCCGAACCGCTCGATCGACAGCGCGCGCATGCGGAAGTCACCGCGTGCCTCGAACAGCTCCGGCCGTCCGAAGACGTGGACGCGCTCACCGTCCGTGAGGTCGAGACGCAGCGCGTCGAAGCGGCTGCGCGCGATCGTCACGCCGAGGCACGCGCCGTCGTTCGGATCCTTCAGCGTGAAGAAGACTGACTGCCAGCGCGCGTTGCGCCGCAACTCGGTGACTTCGCCCTCCACCCACACGGTCGGCAGCCGCTGCAGCCATTCCGCCACACCACGGTTGAACGCCGCGACGGCGTAGACCTTGCGGTCGCCGTACTGGATGGCCTCGACCTTGGACATCGCACATCCAGCATGCCACGCGGGGTGAGGCCGAAGTGTCCAGCGCCCGCGCTAGATCAGAATCTCAACGGCCGTCTCGGGCGCGCAGCCCTGACCAACGAGCTCGACGGCCCGGTGCAGGTCGGCCTCGCTCCCGGCCAGTCTCTCGGCGAGCGGGAGAGGATAGCCGGCTTCCATGAGCACGTGCAGGCGCCAGCTCTCGACCTTCGAATGGTCGCTGCCGTTCGGCTCGATGATCTCGGTCGTCTCTCCCACGATTTGATCCGTTCGCCGTTTCATAGACGAACCCTGCCGTATTTTGTTTGTTGGGAGGGCGTAAACCGCGCTAGGTACGCGCGAGCGTCTCGTCGATGCGCTTTGCCAGCTCTCGCAGCCGGGCGTCGAGGACGGCTCGCTGGGCCTCGGCATCGGCCGCAAGCGTGTCCAGCCGGCGGCGCAGCTCCTGCTCGGCCTGCAGCAGCCGCGACTCGAATGCCGCGATCGCCTCGGCACGCTGCCGGTCGAGCCCGGCACCGACCTGCGCCTGGCGCCGCTCGAGCCGCTGCGCGCCCGCATCTCCCACCTGCGCGAGCCGATCGGCGAGGACCGTCTGCGCCTCGCGCGCGAACGCCTGCACCGCGCGGTCGAGCTCACGCGACAGCCGTATCGCGGCAGCTTCGCGGGATGACTTGACCGTGTCGGCGAACTGTTGCGTTGCCGCATCGGAGTAGCTGGACGTGGCGCGCGAGAGAATGCGTTCGAGCTGTTCGAGCTGGCGGCGCTCGACATCCGCGAAGCCCGCCTGGATGCGACGTGTTGCATCGGCTTCCTCGCGCTCGATCAGCTCCGTCAGCTGGCGCTCGCGTTTGCGGATGCGCTCGTTGAGCTCGTGGAGTGAACGCCGCCGCTCGGACGCGTAACCCTCGAGCTCGGCGCTGCCCGCTGAAACCGCCTCCTGCGACGCACGTGCCAGCTCGTCGCGCAGACGCACGAGGCTCGCCCGCTGCTGTTCGCTCTCGCCCTCGAGGCGTTCGGCATCGGTCGCGAGCCTCGCTTCGGCCTCGGAGATCAGCTGCTTCTGCCGTTGCGCCAGCTGTGCCAGCTGGTCGGCGACTCCCCGCTGCGCGCGCTCGAGATCGTCCCTCCACGCGATCAGGCGCACTTCCACCTGTTGCTGAGCTGCGGTGAGCGCCTCGCCGAGCTCGTCCGCGGCCGTGCGCGAGTGCTCGGCCGCCGCCGCTCGTCTCTCCTCGGCCATGCGGCGCTCCTGCTCGGCCAGGGCCGAAGTCGAATCCGCGCGGGCGCGCACGAGCGTTCGCTCGAGCTCGGCGTTTCGCTCGTCGGCTTCGTGGGCGATCAGGGAGCTGAGCCGGCCTTGTGCGCGCGCCAGCTGTTCGTCGACGCGCCGCGCCATCCGCAGGAGATCGCGCAGCTTCACCGCTGCGAGCTGTGCGACGAACGCGACGGTGATTCCACCGGCGGCGGCTGCGATGCTCGTCTCCGGGCGGAGACCGAACCCGACCCAGGCGGCGACGGCGGTCAGGCCCGAGAGCACGGCGAGCGCGAGGAGCACACGGCGTCGGATGCGATCGAAGGCGACGCCGAGCAGTGTCAGGGCCGCAACGGTCGCTGCTGCTGCGAAGGCGATCTGCCCGATCGTGACCAGTTCCACGGCGTCAGGTTACGCGGAGCAGGACGAGCGCGAGTGCCAGGCAGACGACGGCTGCGGAGAGCGCTCGCAGTGCCCGCTCCGACTCGGCGGTGAAGGTCTCAGGGGTGATGGGGATCGTCGAGCCGTCGACCAGCTCGATTCGGCCCGACACGTCCCGCGCACGGCGGCGGAGGAGGCGCACCGGCGTCGATAGGCGCCTCTGCGCGTGGCTCAGGAAAGCGGCGAAAGTGGCGGCGAGCAGGGCTTCGACGCGAATCGTCTCGGCTGCGGCGAAGTACGTCGCGAGCACGGGAAAGGCTCCCCAGGCCAGCGAGAACCACGGATCGCCGTGCAAACGCCCGCCGAAGAGCTCGAGGTTGTACGCCACGGCGATGAACGTCCCTGCCGCGACGAACACGAGCAGCCAGAGGCTCGTGCGCAGCGCGACCGCGACGCCGATCGCGCCTGCGCTCGCCAGTGACGTAACCGCAAGCGCGACGAGCGTCGTGTCCCCGATGCGCGTCTGGAGGGGGCGCCCGTTCAGCTCGTCGAGAGCATGTGCCGCGATGCCCATGCCCAGAAAGAACGCCAGCAGCCCGAACCCGAGCACGGCGGCCTTGAAGTGGGGAGCAATCGCTGCGCCGATCGCCACGTACGACAGATGCCAGAGCGTGTACGGCGGATGCAGCAACGTCACGTAGTCGCGCCAGCCGCCCGGCGCGAGCGCGTAGAAGGCGGGACGGGCGGTGCCGGTCACGCGCGTCGGCCCCAGGTGACGATCCCGCCGCCGAGACTGAGCCGTTGCGAAGTGGTGCCGGCGATCCCGGCCGCTTGCCAGAGCTCGAGCAGGCGCTGCTCGGGCCAGCGTTCGTAGAAGTTCCGGATGCTCGGGCCGAGGAAGTCGCCGACCTCGGCCCAGCCGGGCGAGATCAGGCGGCCGGCGAGCGGCAGACCCACTCGGACGTACAGCTCCCAGAAGGGCCGCCACGCACCGTGCGGGACGGCGAACTCGAGGCCTGCAATCGTGCCGCCCGGACGCACCACCCGTGCGAGCTCCCGCAACGTTGCCGCAGGATCCGAGACGTAACGGAGGAGGTACGTGAACGTGAGCGCGTCGAACGATGCGTCGGGAAACGGAAGCCGCTCTGCCGTTCCCTCGACAAGCTCCACGTTCTTGGGCAAGCGGCGCCGTGCTTCGGCCAGCATCTCCGGGCTCTGGTCGAGCCCGACGATCGTGCAGCCTTTCTGCCGGACGAGCTCGCGGGCGACCGCGCCGGTTCCCGTGGCGACGTCCAGCACGGTGTCCGCGGAGCCTGCGTGGACACGCGAGACCAGGAAGCGGCGCCAGCGTGGGTCCTGGCCGAAAGAGAGAGCGGCGGCATAGCGGTCGTACGTCGGCCCGAGCGGGGCGAAGAGCGTCCGCGCGGACAGGGCCCCTGCCACAAGGCCGAGTTTATGCTGGCGCCGTGCCGCTGAGCGAGGATGTCCGCCGGATTGCCGAGGCTGCGGCGCGGTACGCGGCGCCCGGAGAGGAGGTTGCCGCCGTCCTGCCCGTCGAGCCGGCATCCGGCGAGCGCGTCTATCTCTGCGCCTTTGCACGGGCAGACGGGACCCAGAGCTGGCTCGGCCTCGACGACCGAGGGTCGCCGCTGACGAACCGCACGTTGATCCGCGCTGCGGCCTCCATCGCGGCGCTCGTCGAGGTCGCCGAGGAGAGTGCGGCGGTTACGACTGGGGACGAGCCGCGGCTCGCCTCGCCCGCGTATCTCGACTCTCTCGGCGCCGCTGCGCTGAACGGCGACGTCGCCCGGGTAGCTCTGCAGAGTGCACTTCCTGCAATCGACGAGCTGACTCGCGATCTCGAGCTGAACTACAAGCTCGAGCTCGAGTAATCGGCGCCTGGCGGCGGACGGCGCACGAACCGCTCGCTCCACGTCCCCCCGAAGCGGTGGAGCAGCATGCCGAAGACGAAGATGCTGAGCCCTGCGGCGAGCAAAGCGACCGCGAACGTCCAGCGGTTCTCGTTCAGGCCGGCGATCATGTAGTGCAGGAGCGGTGCGTAGTAGCCGAGCACGCCGTACACCGCCCAGGTCGCGCGGCGGATCGGGCCGGAGGCGATCACCATCAGCGTGCCGACGATGAGCATCGGGATCCACCCGCGCTCCGGGTCGCGGCCCGGCTCCACGATGAAGAAGACGAGCCCGGCGGCGGCACTGAACCAACCGAGCGCATGGAACCAGAATGCGTCACTGCGCCGGCCGAACGCGTCCATGAACACGCCGGCGATCACGATCAGGCCACCGGTGACGAGGGCCGCGGTGGCGCGGTCGTCGTTCGTGGGTGAGCTGCCCGCCGCGGCGAGGAACTGGGCTCCCACGAGAATCGCCGTGACCACCGTGAAGAAGAGAAACGAGAAGCGGGTGAACCAGTAGGCAATCAGCCCGGCGATTGCCGTGACGGCCGCCACTGCGACCGCGCAGCCGTTGAAGTCGGTGAGGGGAAAGTCGTTCGACCAGACGTCGATCAGCCGTAGGAAGCCGACGACGACCGCGGGAACCATCGCGACCGCCAGGGCTGCAGCGAGCCCACTGGGCACCCACCACGACTGCCGCAACAGTCCGTGCGAGGCCGCGGAGTACGCCAGTACGAGCGCAACGGCCGCGAGGAAGATCCAGAGGCTCGAGTGCGAGTCGGGCAACGTGCCCAGGAGCGCGTACGACCCGAACGCGATCGCGTACGCGCCGGCGAACCACAGAACGTTCGGAGTGTCCATTCGAGGCCAGTCGCGCTCGGCCGGCTTCGAAGGAAGGACGACGCCTGCCCGCTCCTCCACGCGGCGACCCTAACTGTTCAGCGGTCCCTATGCTGTGGAGCGTGGAAGGTGGATTCAGTTTCCCGCTCGGCGGCGACCCGGAGGATCTCCTTCGCGGTCTGCGGGAGTTCGCGGAGCAGCAGGCGGCGACCGTGCATGAGACCCAGCGCGAGCAGTTCGCCACGCTGACACTGAACACGGCGGTCGAGCTGACCGGCGCAGCCCTCTCGCAGCTGCAGCCGGCCGGAACGGCGGACGAGCAGGCACTTGCGCTCCGCGCCGCCATGCGGGTGCTCTTCCCTGAAGCGGTCGCGCTCGTGAGTGCGGCGCGCCAGGGCTTCATGCGCGAACGTTAGGATTCCGCCGCCCTTGGCGATCTTCGACCGCGCGATCGTTCGCATGCTTCCGGCCGTCCCGCGGCCGGTCGTGCAGAAGCTCTCCGGGCGCTACATCGCGGGGACTGAGCTGAAGGACGCGCGCGAGACCGTCCGGGGCGTCAATGCAGAGGGCAAGCTGGCGACGATCGACGTCCTCGGCGAGGAGATCACCAACGAGGACGAGGCGGCGGCGATCGTGCGCGCTTACCAGGACGCCTTCGCCGACATCGAGCGCTGCGGGCTCGACTCGAACGTCAGCGTGAAGCTCACCGCGCTGGGGCTGAACCTCGACTACGACGTCTGCCGTGCGAACCTGCGCGTCGTCGTGGAGGACGCGGCGTCGCGGGGCAACTTCGTGCGCATCGACATGGAGGATTCGTCCACGACGGACGACACGCTGCGGCTGTATCGCGAGCTGCGTGAGCAGGGCCGCGACAACGTCGGCGTGGTGCTGCAGGCGATGCTGCGGCGGACGCATGACGACATCGCGGCGCTCGCGGATCTGAAGCCCAGCGTGCGCCTCTGCAAGGGCATCTACGTCGAGCCGCCGGAGCTGGCGTACCAGGACTTCGACGAGGTGCGGGCCGCGTTCGTGCGCGCGCTCGAGGCGCTGCTGGATGCAGGCTCCTACGTGGGAATCGCGACGCACGACGAGTGGCTGCTCGACGAGGGACGGCGGCTCCTCGCCGAACGCGGCCTGTCGCGCGACGAGTACGAGTTCCAGATGCTGCTCGGGGTACGACCGGCGCTCGGGGACGAACTCGCGCGCGAAGGCCATCGGCTGCGGATCTACGTCCCGTTCGGGCGACACTGGTACGCCTATTCGCTCCGCCGTCTGCAGGAGAACCCGAAGATCGCCGGCTACATCGCGGCCGACACGCTCGGGCGCTTGATCGGGCGGCGCAAGGGCTTAGAGCGGTTGCGCGAAAGAGTGCGATCGGTCAGTTCAGACGGACGCACGGGCGAAGCCCGTGCGTCCTGAGGTCGGCACTGCAAGCGGTGCCTTGATCTGGGCGAAGGCCGAGGGCTGCCGCGTCTGGGATGCGGAAGGGCGCGAGTTCATCGATTTGACCGGCGGGTTCGGCGTCGCGGCGCTCGGGCATCGCAATCCGCGGGTGATGGAAGCAATCGCATCGGCGCCTGTCGTCCACGCGCTCGGCGACCTGGCGGAAGCGGAGGTCACCCAGCGGTTCCGCGACGCGCTGCCGTGGCCTGCGAAGCTAGGCGTCACCGGTGAGGACGCAGTGGAGATCGCGTTGCGCACCGCACTGCTTGCGACCGGCAGGCCGGGCATCGTTGCGTTCGACGGCGCGTACCACGGCACCGGCCTGCTCGCCCTCGCGGCGACCGGGCTCGAGCGTTTCCGCGAGCCGTTCGCGCCGTGGCTGCCGGGACCGGTGCATCGACGCACGTACGGCGAGGATCCCCTTTCACTGCCCGAAGACGCCGGAGTCGTCATCGTCGAGCCCGTTCAAGGACGTTCGGGTGCACGTGTCCCGCCGGAGGAGTTCTTGCCGACCTTGCGCGAGCGCTGTGACGAGGCGGGCGCCCTGCTCGTTATCGACGCGATCTTCACCGGCCTCGGCCGCATCGGCGAGATGTGGCCGGGTTCCGAAGTGGCAGACGTCCTCTGCGTCGGCAAAGCGCTCGGCGGCGGGCTGCCGATCTCGGCGGCGCTCTTCGTGCGTCCGGAGCTACAGCAGGTGTGGGACCTCGGCGAGGAGGATGTGTACACGCACACGCACAGCGGCAATCCGCTCGCGTGCGCGGCCGCGCTCGTCGTCCTGGAGGAAGTGCCGAAGCTGCTGCCGCGCATCGCAGTCCTGTCGGAGCGTTTTGCATCGGCCGGGTGGCACGGCAAGGGCCTGCTGCGCACTGAGCGGAAGGACGCGGCTGACGCCCGCCAAAACGGCGTGCTTGTGATTCCGATCCCCGCCTCCGAGGGACGCCCCGCGTTGATCCAGGCCGCGCCTCCGTTCACGCTGACGGACGACGAACTGGACGAAGCGTTCCTGCGGCTAGGAGGGCTTGGCTAAACCGTTGGCGAACCGTTCCCGCTCGGTGGGCCGCTCCGCGGCGTGGCCGTGCGGTTGCGGCCGCGGATGTGCAATACTGAACCTAATGGTTCAGTATTCACCGGTCGACCAAACGTTCGTCGCACTCGCAGACCCCACTCGCAGAGGGGTTCTCGAGCGTCTCGGCAGCGGCAGCGCGACCATCACCGAGCTCGCGGAGCCGTTCGGGATCTCGCTCACCGGGATGAAGAAGCACGTGCGCGTGCTCGAGAACGCCGAGCTCGTCGCCACCAAGAAGGTGGGCCGGACGCGCCGATGCAGCCTCGGCCCACGGCGCCTCGAGGACGTCCAACAGTGGATCGAGACCTACCGGCGGATGCTGGACGAACGCCTCGACCGGTTCGGGGAACTACTCGAACGCACGAAAGGAGTGCCGCAGTGAAAAGCGACCAGCAGCAGGCGCCGACCGCCACCGTCACGACGCCGACGGATCGCGAGATCCACATCGAGCGCGTGTTCGAAGCGCCACGAGACCGAGTGTTTGCCACCTTCACCGACCCAAAACTCATTCCCGAGTGGTGGGGCCCGACCACCATCGTCGATCAGATGGACGTCAGGCCCGGCGGGAGCTGGCGGTTCGTCGGCCACAAAGCCGACGGCAGCGAGACCGCGTTCCGGGGGACCTACCGCGAGGTCACCCCGCCCGAGCGCATCGTGCAGACCTTCGAATGGGAAGGCATGCCCGGACACGTTCACGTCGAGACCGTTGTGTTCGAAGACCTCGGCGACCGCACGAAGCTCACGACCACCTTGCTCTTCAACACCACCGAGGAGCGCGACGGCTTGCTCGCACACGGCGGGGAACGAGGGATGAACGAGACCTACGCCCGACTCGACGAGCTCCTCGCGAGGCTCGCCTCTCGCTGACAAGTGCTCGCTCGCGCGCCAAGCGCCGCAGGCTTCACCTACTCGGGGGTGGTTGTCAAACGGCTCAGGTCTTCCGTGCGTAGAGCAGGAACGTCCCGGGGATCCGCGCATCGTGGCGGCGGAACCCTTCGCTCGCGGCGGGATATTCCTCGAGCGCCCGCAACGCAAGCCCTGCGCGTGCGGCGGCGTTCACAATCTGGCCGAGCCGCCGCGACCCTTCGTCGAAGTAGCTCTCGCGCCAGTGCATCAGGCCGTCCACGCACAGGGCGACGGGGTGCTCCTCAAAGAGCAGCAGCTCACCATCGGAGCGCAGCGCCGCCGCGATGCCGCGCATCCAGTCCTCGAGGTCGCTGATCTGCAGGAGCGACCCGAGCCCGGCGTACACGAGGTCGAAGCGGCCGCGTTGCAACTCCGCCGGCAGCGCTTGCGGATCGGCCTGCACCCAGAGGATGGAAGGCCAGCGTTCGCGCGCTAGTTCGAGCGCCTGCCCGGAGGAGTCGACGCCGGTGACGATCGCTCCGAGCTCGGCGAGCTCGGCGGTCGACTCGCCCGTGCCGCACTGCAGGTCGAGGACGCGCTTCTTCTCGAGGTCGGCCAGCGCGTGGCGGACCTGCTTCGGTAGGCCGCGCTCGCCCGACAGCGCCGCTCCGCGTTGCCGGTGAATTTCGTCCCACGCGCGACGGTTGTGCTCGGTCGGTTCCATCAGGCGAGCAGCGAATAACCGCCGTCGAGGTTCAGGGTGTGCCCGCGCACCATCTCCGCGTCGGCCGAGCAGAGGTACGCGACCGCACCGGCGACGTCATCGGGCTCGACCAGGCGGCCCGCAGGCGTATGCGTCCTTCCTGCGCGCAACATCTCCTCACGGTTCGGAAAGTGATCGAGCGCTTCCGTCTCGACCAATCCAGCGGAGACAGCGTTGACGCGGATGCCGCGCGGACCGAGCTCGACGGCGAGGTAACGCACAACCGATTCGAGCGCAGCCTTGGACGTTCCAACGAGCACGTAGTTCTCGAGCACCCGCTGCGCGCCGAGCGAAGAGATCGCGACGATCGACGAGCCGCTCTCCATGTCGGGTGCACACGCGCGCGCGAGTGACAGAAGGGCGCGCGCGTTTGCGTTCAGCGTCCAGTCCCAGTGCTTGTCCTCCGTCTCGAGCGCGGGCTTGATCACCCCGGTGGCGGCGTTGTGGACAACGACCGCGTAGGGCCCGTGCGACGCGAACTCGGCGATCACCTTCTTCGACGCGATGTTGCCCCGGATCAGCAGAGGCTCGGCGCCGGCCTTTCGGACTTCCTCCGCGGCCGCCTCGGCGGCTGCATCGTTCCGCATGTACCCGAGGGCGACGCGTGCAGCGCCGTCGGACGCGAGCCGCAGGGCGATCGCCTTGCCGATCCCCCGCGTCCCGCCCGTCACGAGGACGGAGCCGCCTTTGGCCGGATTCATTTCCGACCGGGGAGCGGGTCGTGCGCGGGCGCCGTGCTCGGGATCTCGTCCCATCCGGGCCTCGACCTCGGCTCGCGCGGGCCCTCCTCGGCCTTGGAGGAAGCGAAAGCGAGCCGCTCGAGGAGCTCGATCTTCTCCCGCGCGTACTTCTTCACGGGGTGCCCGTCCGGGAGGTGCAGCACGAGCTCTTCGATGCGCGCGCGGAGCTGGGGGGCGAAGTGCGGCGTCGCCGGTCCGACGAGTGCGTCGATGTCCTGTTTGGTCGGTTCCCGCATGGGCACAAGCCTAACTGGGCCGGGCGCGATAGGCGTCGCGCGGAGCGACTACTGCTTGAGGGGTGCGGCGACGTACACGCGTACTTCGAGCGGACCGAACGAGTCCGTGAACGATCCGCCGCTCGCCGTGAGCGTCTGGCCGTCGAGGCTCCGGAGCACGCGGTCGCCCAGGGCCGGCACGTTGATCGCCGCCGTCGCTGCGGCGCGGCTCGCATTCACCGCAATCACGTACACGGCGCCGTTGTGCTCGCGGGCCCCCGCCTTCACATAGCTGCCCAACGAGACGCTCGCTGCGATCGCGGGCTCGACGAGGGCGGGGACGAGCGTCTGGATCTCGTGGTCCGTCCGGGCGATCTCTGCGCCCACCTCGAAGCTCCAGTTGTTCGGGAAGTAGCCGATCGCGTGCGCACCGCCGGCGATCGAGAGCCAGGCCTCCGCGCGAACGGTCTCCGGGGTCGGGTCGAGCTGGGCGCCCATGCAGTCCATGCGGCGCGCCTCGATCCACTGGAAGGTCGGTCTGCCACGGCCCAGTGCGACCAGGTCGAGCTGCGAGTCGAACACGTCGCCGAAGCTGTCGAAGCGGCACCAATTCTGCAGCGGGTAGAGGTCGAAGCCGAGCACGTCGGCGCTCGCGGCCAGGGCGGGATACATCCCCTTCCCCTGCGGGAGCGGGTTGGCTCGGCTGTAGAAGTGGTTCGTCAGCGTGAGGAAGCGCGGGCCCGATCCCGGTGTCTCCGGCACCAGGCGCAGCGCGTCGGCAGTCGTCAGGTCGCCGGGAAGATGCGTGTCCCATTCGTCGGGCAGGTGCGTCCCGACCGTGCCCGCGCGCGCAGCTGCCGGCGCCTGCGCGTCGGCGAGGACAAAGGCGCGTCCGGAGACCCACTGCGCGAGGTCGGCTCCGGTACCGCAGCCGTTGCCCATGAAGAGGTCGATGCCGACGGCGAGATTCGCCGCAACCGCGTCGGGGCACTGGGCCCAGACCAGCTTCGGAAATGACGGCTGACCGTTGAGCAGGATGACGCCGTTGGAAGTCGTCATTTGCACCGGGCCGGAGAGAGCGGGTGTGGTGAGCACGTACTCCTCGACCCGTCCGGGGCCGCCTTCGTTCACGGCAGTGACGACGACCTTGTAGGAGCTCGAGAACGTCAGTCCGGTCACGGTCGCCTGGTGCTCGGTCGTCGAGAGGCTCGGCGCCGTCCAGATGACTGGTGCATCGAGCCCGTAGGCGATGCGCGACGTCGCGGGTACGCTCGTCCGCCACGCGATGGTCGCGGAGAATGGAGTGAGGGAGGTTGTGTGCACGTTCTCGATCTCCGGCGGAGGGCCGACGGGCGCAGCAGGCGTCGTCGTGGTCGCCGTGGTGTCGCTCGGCGAGCCGCTCGCAGGCGGACCGGTCACGCCCGGCAGGGCAAGGAACCTCAGGTCGCTGACGTACGGCGCGTCGAAGGTGACGTCGGGAGAGCCGCCTGCGGTCGACCGCGACCCGTAAGTCGCGATCGCGCGTCCCTCGACTCCCGACAGGGCCCGGAGACCCGGGCTCGACGGCCCGCCGGTGTTGAGTCCCACGGGGGATACGGGCCGTCCGCTGGGCGGCGCGAAGGCGAACGGCGCCTGCGCTGCATTGGGGGTGGCTGACGCGGCCGGGACCGGGGCGGAATCGGAACCGGGCAGGGCAATCTTGAAGCCGATCGTCGAACCGGCAAAGACGGCAAGCAGGAGCCAACAGACGGTGCGCAGGGGCACCCTTTAGGAGTCGGCTTCCTGGGGCCGCACCTCTCCCTCGATCGAGGGATATGAGCCGCTAGCGTGCGGCCTCCGTGCGCCGCCCGACCGCCGATCTCATGCTGCTCGCGACGGTCAGTCTCTGGGCGCTCAACTTCACCGTCTCGAAGTACATCCTGGACCACGGGTTCCACCCGCTCGCTTACTCGTCGATCCGCTACGCGTGCGCGGCCGTTCTCTTTGCCGGCATCACCCTCGCCTGGGAGGGCTCGCTGCGGATCGCGCGCCGCGACCTCCCGATCATCGTCTTCTGCACGGCTGTCCTCTTCGCGAACCAGCTGAGCTTCGTCTACGCGCTGCGTTTCACGACCGCGACGACGGTGGCGCTCCTCTTCGGGACGCTGCCGATCTTCACGGCGCTCTTCGCCCGTGGGAGCGGAGTCGAGCACCTGCCCCTCCGCTTCTGGATCGCGTCAGGCCTGTCCTTCGCCGGTGTCGCGCTTGTGGCGATCGGATCGGGCGGGAATCTGTCCTCCAACCTGAAGGGCGATGTGCTCGCGGTGCTCGGCTCCGCGACGTGGGCGGCCTATTCCGTCGCGATCGGGCCGCTCATGCGCCGGTACTCACCGTTCAGGCTGAGCGCCGTCTTCCTGCTCGCGGCCACCCTTTCGCTGCTGGCGGCGGGGTCGCGGCAACTCGCGGATCAGAGCTTCCACTTCGGTGCGCTCGTGTGGATCGGCTTCGCGTTCGCCGTAATCGGGCCGCTCGTGATCACGAACCTGCTCTGGTTCACCGCCATCGACCGCGTCGGTCCCTCGCGGGCGTCCTTGTTCGCCAACCTGCAGCCGTTCCTCGCCGCGATCTTCGCGCTCGTGCTGCTGTCGGAGCCGATTACGACGGTGCAGATCGTGGGCGGCCTGGCGATCGCGGGCGGGATCGTCCTGGCGCCGCGGCGGGGACCGGCCCCGGCGCCACCTGCCGAGTAAGCTAGGACGGTGGGGCAGAACGCGGACTTCATGCCCATCGACGGGTGGGACCACCTCGAGTTCTACGTCGGCAACGCGAAACAGTCGGCGTTCTACTACGAAAACGCGTTCGGCTTCACCAAGACGGCGTATGCCGGGCCGGAGACAGGCGTGCGCGACCGTGCGTCCTACCTGCTCGAGCAGGGCGACATCCGCTTCGTGCTGACGAGCGGTCTGCGCGGGGACACGGAAATCAACCGGTTCGCCTGCGCGCACGGGGACGGCGTCAAGGACACGGCGCTCGCCGTCCCGGACGCAGGTGAGGCGTACCGCCAGGCCGTGCAACGCGGTGCTCGCGGCGTGGTCGAACCCCACTGGGTCGAAGACGACTTCGGGCGCGTCGAGCTGGCGACGATCGCGACCTACGGCGAGAACGTCCACACGTTCGTCAACCGGAAGGACTACACCGGTTCGTTCCTGCCCGGCTTCCAGGAAGTCGCGCGGACGAACGGCCGGCCCGCGACCGGTGTCGGCCTGAAGGCGATCGACCACGTGGTCGGCAACGTGGAGCTCGGCCGCATGGATTCCTGGGTCGAGTTCTACGAGCGCACCATGGGCTTCACGAACATCATTCACTTCGCCGACGAGCAAATCCACACCGAGTACTCGGCGTTGATGTCCAAGGTCATGGCCGATGGCGAGGGGAAGATCAAGTTCCCGATCAACGAGCCCGCCGAGGGCAAGCGGAAGAGCCAGATCGAGGAGTACCTCGAGTACTTCGGCGGGCCAGGCGTCCAGCATGTCGCGCTGCAGTCGGAGGACATCGTTCGCACCGTCGAGACGCTGCAGGACCAGGGAATCGTCTTCCTCACGACGCCCGACGCCTATTACGAGGACGTCGCCGATCGCGTCGGCGAGATCGGCGAGGACTGGGACGACCTGCGCCGGCTGCGGATCCTCGCCGATCGCGACGAGGACGGCTATCTCCTCCAGATCTTCACCAAGACCGCGCAGGATCGCCCCACGCTCTTCTTCGAGGTGATCGAGCGCCACGGCGCGCGCGGCTTCGGGGAAGGGAACTTCAAGGCGCTGTTCGAGGCGATCGAGCGCGAGCAGGCTTTGCGCGGCAATCTCTGATGAAGAGGGTCGCTGCTGAATCCCCCACGAACAGCCGCCTATAGCGTTTCGCTAGACCTTCCAAGGTTCCCCAGGCAGATCGCAAGGTCGCGGGCCTTTCAGCATCTACTCCACGGACATAAATCCCAGCAAAAGGGGTGGAAAGCAGATGCGCCGTATCGTGATTCCGTTCGTCCTGCTCGTCGCGGTCTTGACGCTCGCTGCGTCCGGCCTCGCCGATCCGGGCGACAAGGGCAAAGGGAAGGCACAGGGGAAGAACAAGTTCAGCTTCGCGCTCACGACGACCGATCGTCGCTGCGACGGGACCGAGCCGTGGGCGACGCTGACGGAGAAGCGGACGTACCAGGTACACAAGAACAAGGACGGCACGTTCCGGCTCCGCCGTGTCGACATGGGGACGTTCACGACCAGCGCAGGTAAGAGCCCGGGCAACTGCGCCGCGAACAAGAGCAAGCACGGCCAGCTCATTCGCGCCGGCGTGACGGGTCGCTTCGGCGGCTACCTCGAGGGCACGATCACGGGCGGCACCTTCAACAAGAAGGCGACGTGCGCTGATGCGTGTTTCACGGGTAACTTCATCTCGGCGTTCTTCGGCGCGGGCGCGGTGTTCTCGTGCGACGGAGCGACGAACAGCACGGATTGCAAGTTCAACTACAACTACACGGCGCCGAGCCGCAGCGACAATCGGCCGCAGTTGATCGTGCGCCACTGGCAGGACAAGGGCAAAGGCTCGGGGACGACGCTCAACGAGCAGTTCCACGGCGATATCGCCAGCTCGTAGCTTCCGAGGACACGAGGGGTTGCGAAGAGCCCGCCTTGTCCGGCGGGCTCTTCTGTTTCACTAGCCGGGTGGATCCTCAGCGACGGACAGCGCTGGTCTCCGTGGCCGCGGCGGTTGCGCTCATTGCGCTCAAGCTCGGCGCGGGCCTTGCCTCGCACAGCCTGGGCCTCATCTCGGAGGCGTTGCACTCCGGCACCGATCTCGTCGCCGCGCTGCTGACCCTCTTCGCGGTGGGCGTGGCCGTGAGGCCCGCAGACGTCGCGCACCAGTACGGCCACGGCAAGGCCGAGCATCTCTCCGCTCTCGCCGAGGCGACGATCCTGGTTGCGGCCAGCTTCTTCATCGCCTGGCGGGCGATCACCCACCTCGTCGGCGACCGCCCGTCCTCCGTGCACGCGACGTGGTACGCGTTCGCCGTGCTCGGGATCGTGATCTCGGTCGACATCAGTCGTACGGTCGTCCTCCGGCGCGCGTCACGCCGCTACCGAAGCGCGGCGCTGGCGTCGAACGCGCTCCACTTCGCCAGCGATCTCGCCGGATCAGTCGCAGTGCTGGTCGGGCTCGTGCTCGTGCACGAGGGCCACAGGCGCGCGGACTCGGCGGCCGCGCTCTTCGTCGCCGTTCTCGTCCTGCTCGCTGCCGCTCGGCTGATGAAGCGCAACGTGGACGTCCTGATGGACCGCGCACCGGCGGACGCAGAGCAGGCGGCCCGCGCGGCGATGGCAGGGATCAAGCCGCCGGTGACGCTCAAGCGACTCCGTATGCGGCAGGCAGGGCCGCGCCAGTTCATGGACGTGGTCATCACCGTCCCGCCGGGCGCCGCCGTCGGGCAAGGTCATGCAGCAGCAGACCGCGTGGAGGATGCGCTCAGTGCCGCTCTGCCGGGAAGCGACGTCGTCGTCCACGTCGAGCCGCAGGACGACGAGGCGGCCATCCGCGACCGCGCGCACGCGGCGGCGCTCGGAGTTCCGTCGGTGCGGGAGGTGCACAACGTCAGCGTCCTGGATGTCGGCGGGCGCACGGAGGTGTCGCTGCACCTGAAGCTTCCCGGCGAGGTGACGCTAGAGGAGGCGCACGAGGTGGCGAACCAGGTCGAGAGCGCGATCGCCGCCGCCGTCCCGGAGGTGGACTCGGTGCAGACACACATCGAGCCTCTGGGCGAGGCAGTGGCAGGAAGACGAATGGACGACGATCGGGCCGAGCGGAACGTCGTGCTTCGCATCGTTCGCGAGGTCACGGGGGAGGAGCCGCGGGAACTGCGCTTCGTCCGCACCGACGAAGGCCTGCTTACCTACCTCACGCTCGGGCTCGATCCGTCGATCCCGCTTGCAGAAGCGCATGCTCGTGCCAGCGAGATCGAGGAGCGCGTCCGGCTGGCGCGTCCCGACATCGCCGACGTGATCGTGCACACCGAACCGTGATGCGGGGCCGGCTCCCGGAACGTACCGGTGCCAGGCACGGGAACGTACGAGTGACGAGAGTGTCATGAGACTCTGCATGTTCAGTCCGCGCGATCTGCAGCTCGAGCGTGGCTGGCCGGGGATCATCGAGGGCAACACCGTCGTCCAGCTCGCGGCGCAGACGTTGCAGGCGTTCTTCACCGGTGGCGGCACTGCCCGCAGACACGCGGAGTACCCGCTCGCAGACGTCGACTTCCGCGCGCCCGTGCTGCATCCGCCCGCCGTCCGCGACTTCTACGCCTTCGAACAGCACGTGAAGACCGCCCGCGCCCTGCGCGGCCAGGAGGTGCCGCCCGAGTGGTACGAGATCCCGGTCTTCTACTTCTCCAACCCCGCGGCGATCTACGGGCCTGAGGACGAGATCCCGTACCCACCGGACACGATGGAGCTCGACTACGAGCTCGAGGCCGCCGCGATCGTCGGCGCCGAAGGACAGATCGCCGGCTTCACGATCATGAACGACTGGTCGGCACGCGATCTCCAGCGGGCCGAGATGAAGGTCGGGCTCGGTCCTGCGAAAGGCAAGGACTTCGCCACCAGCCTGGGCCCGGTGATCGTGACGTCGGACGAGTTCGACGGGACGAGCGGCACGATGATCGCGCGCGTGAACGGCGAGGAGCGCTCACGGGGAAACCTTGCGGACATGCACCACTCGTGGGACGCGATCGCCGCGCACGCCGCGCGGAACACGCACCTTCGACCCGGCGACGTCCTCGGCTCGGGCACTGTGGGAACCGGGTGTATCCTCGAGCACGACGACGGGCGCTGGCTTCACCGCGGCGACGTCGTGGAGCTGGAGGTCGAGGGGATCGGCGTCCTGCGAAACCGCGTAGTTTGACCGGGTGCAAGCCGAGGTCGTCGTGGTCGGGGCAGGGATCATGGGCTCGGCTGCTGCGTACACGCTGGCGCGCGAGAACCGCGACGTTCTCCTCATCGAGCAGTTCCGCGTAGGACATGAACACGGCTCGAGCCACGGCCGCTCACGCATCGTCCGGCTCGCGTACCCCGAGGTCGAGTTCGTCGAGCTGGCGAAGGAGGCATTCGTGGGCTGGCGCGAGCTCGAGCAGGAGTCGGGCCAGGAACTGCTCGAGCTGAACGGCCTGCTCGAGCTCGTCGAGAGCTCGGGACGGAGCTCGCGGGACGCGCTCGAGGCGGCCGGAGCCGAGTACGAGCTACTCGACGCCGACGGAGTGCGGAGCCGCTGGCCTGTCGGCATGCCCGACGGGTGGACTGCACTCTTCCAGCCAGAGGCCGGAATCGTCCGCGCTGACCTCGCACATCGAGCCTTCGTAGATCGTGCGCTGGCGCGCGGCGCCCGCCTCGAGGAGGAGACGCGCGTCGAGTCTCTCGACGAACTCGACGCAAAGGCGGTTGTGGTGACTGTCGGCCCGTGGGTCAGGAGCTTCTTCCCGGACCTGCCCGTCCGCACCACGCGCGAGACGGTTGCGTACTTCCGCCGGGGAGGCGACCCGCTTCCGGCAGTCGCGCAGCTGGATCCGGAGACGCGCGGTCATTTGATCTACTCGCTGCACGACCCGCTGCACGGCCTCAAGGCCGGCGTGCATCACGCCGGAGCCACTGTCGGTCCGGACGAGCCGGGCGAGCCCGATCCAGCGGTGGTCGCGCGCGTCGCCGAGTGGGTCGCCCGCACCTACCCCGATGCCGACCCTGATCCGGTCGCCGCGGAGACGTGCATGTACACGACCACCGCCGACGAACACTTCATCCTCGAGCGCCGCGGCAAGGTCGTGATCGGCTCTCCGTGCAGTGGGCACGGCTTCAAGTTCGCTCCCGCGATCGGTACCCGTCTGGCCGCTATCGCCGCGGATATCCTCTAGCCGTGCCGTTCTACCAGCGCCTCGGCGACGTCCCGAGGAAGCGTCACATCCAGTTCCGCGACAACGGAACGCTCCTGACCGAGGAGGTCATGGGCATGGAGGGCTTCGTCGGGATGGAGTCGATCCTGTACCACCTCCAGTCGCCGTGCCGCGTGATGAAGATCGGCGACTTCGAGCAGATCAAGCGTGACGAATGGGTTCCGGACGCACACGCGCACCGCCATTTCAAGACCTACGACATCGACGCAGAAGGCGACGAGATCACCGGCCGCCGCCTGCTGATGTGGAACAACGACGTCGAGATCTCGCTCTGCCGCCCGAAGGGGCAGATGGACTACTTCTTCCGCAACGGCGAGGGCGACGAGGTCGTGTTCGTGCACGAGGGGACGGGGACGCTGGAGACGATCTTCGGCAACGTCCCGTACAAGGAGGGCGACTACATCGTCATCCCGCGCGGCACGACGTATCGTTTCAAGCCGGCGGGCGAGCAGCGCTACCTCGTCTTCGAGACACCGGGCCTGATCGAGATCCCGAAGCGCTACCGCAACCAGTACGGGCAGATGCTCGAGGGTGCGCCGTACTACCACCGCGACATCCATCCGCCCGCGGAGCTGAACACGCACCGCGACAAGGGCGAGTTCCCCGTCAAGGTGCGCGTGCGCGGCGGCTACCAGACGTACGTGCTCGATTACCACCCGTTCGACGTCGTGGGTTGGGACGGCTACCTCTATCCGTGGACGTTCTCGGTGCACGACTTCGAGCCGATCACCGGCCGTATCCACCAGCCGCCGCCGTCACACCAGACGTTCCAGGGCAAGAACTTCGTCATCTGCTCGTTCGTCCCGCGTAGGCTCGACTACGACCCACAGGCGGTGCCGATCCCGTACCACCACTCGAACCTGCAATCGGAGGAGATGATCTATTACGTCTCCGGCAAGTTCGGTTCCCGCAAAGGGGTCGAGGTCGGCTCCGTGACGCTCCACCCTTCGGGCATTCCCCATGGCCCACATCCGGGCCTCGCCGAGAAGTCAATCGGGATGACGGAGACGCACGAGCTTGCCGTGATGTGCGACACCTTCTATCCGCTGAAGCTGACGAAGTTCGCGAAGGACCTGGACGACGGCAAGTACGCGTACTCCTGGTACGAAAAGCCGGGTGCGCCTGTCACGGCCGACGAGGATCCGGCCGGGGTGACCTCCCACTTCTAGGGCGATTCGCTCCGCGGCGGCTCCCAGCAGCCCGCGGCACGCACGCAAGCGCGGGGCTCGCCCTCCGCGCTGTCTTGCGCGCGCGATCGCGGGCGGTTCAAAGGACTCGGTGTCTAGCGCCGGGCGACGATCTCGAGCGTTCGTGGCTCGAAGCTGTCGAGTACCTCGCTGAGCCGTGCCACCCGTTCCTGGTAGCCGGCGAGGGCACGCCAACTCCTGACGGCCGTCATGTTCGCCCATGGGCCGAAGCTGATGAACGCCTGCGGGTTTTCCAGGTCGCGGAGAAGCAGCGCGGGAGCTTCGAGTCCTTCGCGGTGGCTCCAATCGACCCACTCGCTCCAACGCCTGACGAACTCGTCCTCGCTTCCTGCCCTCACGCGCCAGGTCGTGTGCGTGTACGGCTTCTCCATCAGTCCCTCCCTTTGGCGGTCGCAGCGTTGATGACGGCGCTCACGAAGAATGCGGGATGCCGCGAGTTGTCGCAGACGAGCCGAACGGCGACACGGGCCCTGA
Organism: Gaiellaceae bacterium; assembly: GCA_041493175.1. Classification (GTDB taxonomy): domain Bacteria; phylum Actinomycetota; class Thermoleophilia; order Gaiellales; family Gaiellaceae; genus 3-1-20CM-4-69-9. The sequence continues at coordinate 20,024 of JBGPYI010000006.1, forward strand.
AGCGTGCTGCCGGAGCAGCGGATCAACTCGCAGGGCGGCTGCGTCGTCGCGCGCTCGTTGCCGCGCGCTGCTTAGTCTGAGCTCTTGACGAGCGCCTCGACCTGCTCCGGTGAAAGGTCGACGTCCGGATGGGCCTCGTTCGCGTGCAGCTCGACGTGCTTGATGAGCTCTTCCTTCGTCTCCGTCGTGAACGAGCCTGGGCAGTCCATCCCGGCATCGGCACACTTGATCGAGTAAGCCATCGTTCTCTCCTTCGGTCGTTGACCAGTGCGACTCTCCCACTGGGACGAGCCAGCGTCAACCGACGGCCATGCGCGCCGTCACCGTGTGCGCCGCGGCGGTCTCCGTAGAAGCGCCGCGGACGTGTGCGACGCTGTCGCCCTTCCGCCAAAGTGCGACAGACGCTCCTGCCTTGTCTGCGGCCCGCAGGTTCGTGCCCAGTACCGCCCACTGGACTCGGTGGGTTGGGACGGCTACCTCTATCCGTGGCTCTTCTCGGTGCAACCACTCGAACCTGCAGTCGGAGGAGATGATCTACCCCCTGAAGCTGTCGAAGTTCGCGAAGAAGCTCGACGACGGGAAGTACGCCTACTCCTGGTACGAGAACGCCCAGGAGGGCGCTTCGGAAGAGGCGTCGGTCGACGGCGACGCCACGGGCCGGCCTCACCTCGCACTTCTAGGTGTAGGTTTTTCACACCTCCCCGAGTACGATTCGTCACATAGCCGCGGCGAACGACGTGCAAGGGGGCGGGGAGCGATTCCTCGCCGAGATCATCTCGACGGTGGCGTCCTCGCTCGACCTCGAGGAGGTGCTCGACTCGGTCGTGCGCCTGCTCTCGGATGCAAGCGCCGTCCATGCCTGCTTCGTCTACCTCCTCGACGCCGACGGTGACCGTCTCGATCTCTACGCCGCGTCAGAGCCGTACAGGGACCTGGCCGGCCGGATCAGCCTGAAGCGAGGACAGGGCCTTGCGTGGTGGGCGCTGGAACGGCGCGAGTCGGCGTTCATCCGCGAGAACGCGCTCGACGACCCGCGCTTCCACCACGTGCCCGAATTGGAGGAGGAGCGGTTCCAGTCGTTCGTGTCGGTGCCGCTGCTCGGACGCGGTGGGAACCCGATCGGCGTCATCAGCCTCCACACCGAGGCTCCCCGGGAGTTCACGGAGGCCGAAGCGGACTTCCTCGCCTCGAGTGCGGCGCTGGTCGCCGGCGCGATCGAAAACGCCCGGCTCTACGAGCAGATGGGTGAGCGCGTGCTCGAGCTCGAGCACCTGACCGAGCTCGGCGAGGAGGTCGCCGCGGCCGAGACGCTGGACGAGCTGGGTTCGCTTGCCGTTCGCCGCGCGCTCGACCTGCTCGGCGCCTCGGCCGCGCATATCTATCTGGCGGAGGAGGACGGCGAGCGGCTGTTCCTGCGCTGGTCGGCGCCCCAGGGTGCTGACGCCCCGGAGGAGCTCGGGCTGAGCGAGCTCGGCGGGGAGCTCGGACGCCGCGGACGCCGCGCGCGGGTGTCGGTCTCGCTCGTCGCGGGCGGGGAGCTCCTTGGTGCTCTCGTCGCGCACGGCACGACGAAGCTCGATCTCGCCCGCACCGTCGCGAACCAGGTTGCGGTCGCCGTGAAGAAGATCGAGGTGATCGAGCGCCTCGCGGAGAAGAATCTGATCAAGGACTTCTTCCAGCAGCTCGCAGGCGGCGCGGTGCTCGGCGACGTTGCCGTCCGGGCACAGCGGCTGGCCGTCGATCTCGACGAGCCGCACGTCGTGCTTGCCGCGGTGCCCGCCAGCGACGGGCTGGAGCGGGCGCTCGCCAGGATCGCGCCGCGGTCGGTGTTCGATCGGCAGGACAACTCGTCGCGCGCGCTGGTCCGCATCCCCGAAACGGGGTTGGGCAGCCTCGTCGAGGCGGTGCGCCGCGTCCACGCGGAGGTCGCACCGGAGGTCGCGATCGGCATCTCGAATCCCTGTGCAGGACCAGACAGCTTCGCGGCCGGCTTCGAGGAGGCCGCCCACGCGCTGGTCGGCACCGGCGTCCTCCGCACCCGTCCACGCGTGCTCACGTACGACGATCTCGGCGTCTACAAGTATCTGCTGCGCATGTCCAGGGACGCGGGGGAGCGCGACAAGCACCGCGAGGCGATCGGCAAGCTCGCCGACTACGACGAGGCCCACCGCACCTCGCTGCTGCCGACGCTCGAGGAGTTCCTGGCCCGGCGCGGCACGATTAGCGCGACCGCAGGCGCCCTCTACATCCACCCGAACACGCTCCGGCAGCGGCTGCGCCGGATCATGGAGCTCACGGGCCTCGACCTCCGGCGGGAGGACTGGCTGATGGTGGAGATCGGAGTCAAGCTCGCCGCGCTGGAGCGGGCTCTCGACTCGGAAAAGAACATCTCCGCGCCCGCACGAATGTAGGAACTCTCCCTTCCCTTGCCGCTGCGGACGGCGTATAAGCGGCCTGGAAGTAACCGAAGGGAGAGCAATGGCAACCATCACTGAGCCCACGGTCGAGGGCATTCGTTCGAGGTCGAAAGAGCTCGGGGTCGAGTTCTACTTCGCACAGTTCGTCGACATGTACGGACGTCCGAGTGCGAAGCTCGTGCCCGCTGCGTACCTCGACGATCTCGTCTCCGACGGAGCGGGCTTCGCCGGCTTCGCTGCGGGGGAGATCGGCCAGCTGCCGAGTGACCCGGACATCGCCGCGATTCCCGACCTGAACAGCTTCACGCCCGTACCCTGGGAGCCGTCGCTCGCGCGTTTCGCCTGCAACATCACGGTCGACGGCGAGGAATGGCCGTACGACCCGAGGACGATCCTGCGCCGGCAGCTCGAGAAGGCGCGGACCAAAGGGTACGAGCTCATGATGGGACTCGAGCTCGAGTACTTCCTGCTCAAACGCGACGGGAACGGCGGCATCCAGATCGCCGACGCGCTCGACGACCTCGAGAAGCCTTGCTACGACCTCAGGGGCTTGACGCGCAACTACGACTTCCTCCGCCGGGTCTCGAACTACGTCAACGGCATGGGGTGGGGGAACTACGCCAACGACCACGAGGACGCGAACGGGCAGTTCGAGCAGACCTTCACCTACAGCGATGCACTGACCAGCTGCGACCGGGCGATCTTCTTCAGGTACATGGTCCACACGCTCGCTCAGCAGGAGGGCCTGCTCGCGACGTTCA
>JBGPYI010000128.1:0-6660 GCA_041493175.1 Gaiellaceae bacterium
AGGTATGTCGTGCCGCTCTCGCCGTAGAGGTAGAGCATGCAGCCGGCCGCGCCTGACGTCGTCCAGTACTTCACCGTGCCTGCTTCCGCGGCGACCGCCGGTGACTTTTTTTCAGCCATGAGGACGTTCCCCTGATGCGACCCACCCGGTCGGGGCGCGCCGAAGTCGTCGATGTAGGCGACCTTGCCGACGACCGGGAAGATAATGTGCTCCGGAACCTTGTTCGCGGCGAAAGCCACGGCGGAGCCGACGGCCAGGCCGATCGTCGCGGCGAGGAAGAGAACCCCTCGGGCTGTCGTCCGGTGGCGTCTCATCAGAGAACGGGCGCTCCGGTTCGCGCTCGAAGGGTGAGACGGTAGCAGGCGCCTCGGTACAAGTCAGCCTGAGTAGAGTCCTACACGCATGAAGATCGCCGTCTGCGTCAAGCAGATCCCCGATGGGAACAGCCGGATCGACCCCGCAACCAAGCGGCTTGACCGCTCGGGTGAGGGTGCTTTGAACGCCTTCGACGCGAACGCCGTCGAGGAGGCCCTCCGGCTGAAGGACGCGACCGGCGAGGGCGAGGTCGTCCTGGTCTCGATGGGGCCGGCGAAGGCCCAGGACGCGCTGCGCAAGGCTCTCGCGATGGGCGCGGACCGTGCGGTCCTCGTCAGCGACGAGACCGCCGCAGGATCCGATCTCGTCGCGACGAGTTACGCGCTGGCGAAGGCTGTCGAGCGCGAAGGCGCGGACCTGATCCTGTTCGGGCAGCAGGCCGGCGACTCGGACGGTGCGGTGTTGTGGGCGGCGGTCGCAGACCGCCTGGGTCTCCCGGTGGTGTCGCAGGCGGCGGAGGTCACGCACGCGGACGGGAAGCTGACCGTCAAGCGTCAGACGGAATTCGGCTACGAGGTGATCGAAGCCCCGCTGCCGGCCGTGGTCGCCGTGTCGGACGCGATCAACGAGCCGCGGTATCCGTCCCTCAAGGGGATCATGGGAGCGAAATCCAAGCCTTCCGAGACGGTGTCGCTCTCGGATCTCGGCGTCGAGGGAGACCGCGCCGGCGAGCAAGGGTCGCGCACCGAGGTCTATGCGCTGAACGACCCACCGGCGCGCGCCGATTCGAAGAAGATCGAAGATGACGGCAACGCCGCCCAGGCGATCCTCGACTTCCTCGCGGAGAAGCGCCTCGTATGAGCGTCGCTCGCCTTCGGCTCGCTCCCGTGGGGGAAACCATGTTCCCCCCACGAGCCCCCTTCTTTAGAGGTCGCCTCAGAGGTGCTGCCGATGCGACCGCCGCCACCACCCCTGAGGAGAAACAAGGGGGAAACCACCCGGTTTCCCCTTACGCCCCTTCCACCGCTCATAGGCCAGAGGGCGGCCTATGAGCACGCTCGTCTTCCTCGAGCATCACGGCGACGAGCTGCTGAAGGGGTCGCTCGGCGTGCTCTCGAAGGCGGCGACCCTCGGCGACGCAGACGTCGCCGGCGTCATCATCGGCTCAAACGTGCGCGCGCTCGCCGACGAAGCTGGGAAGTTTGGCGCTGCGAGGGTCTACGTCGCCGACGACGCGCAGCTCGAGGCGCCGTTGCCGCAGCCTCGAGTCGACGTGCTCGCACAGCTCGTGCGTGACAAGGGAATCGACACGGTGCTGTTCGGCAACTCGGTGCTCGCCGCAGATGTCGCTGCCGGACTCGCCGCACGGCTCGACGCCGGCCTGAACTGGGACCTCGCCGACCTCGTGCAGCAGGACGGCAAGCTCGTTGGCAAGCGGCCCGCGCTCCAGGACACCGTCTACGTCGACGTCGGCTGGAAGTCCGAGCCGCGCATCGCGCTCTTCCGTTCCGGGTCGTTCGATCCGAACGCCACGGGCGGCTCCGCTGAAGTGGAGGACGTAGCGGTTGCGCTCGAGGACTTCTCGACGTCTGCGCGCATGGTCGACCAGACGCACGAGGAGAGCGAGGGCCCATCGATCGAGGACGCACCCGTCATCGTCGCCGGCGGCCGCGGGCTCGGCGGTCCCGAGAACTTCACGCTCGTGGAAGAGCTCGCGAAGGCGCTGGGCGGTGCGGTCGGCGCGACGCGCGCGGTAGTGGACGCCGGCTGGTACCCGTATTCGACGCAGGTGGGCCAGACCGGCAAGACGGTGTCGCCGAAGCTCTACATCGCGTGCGGCATCTCCGGCGCTATCCAGCACAAGGTCGGCATGCAGAGCTCGGGCGTGATCATCGCGATCAACAAGGACCCGAATGCACCCATCTTCGAGTTCTCCGATCTCGGCGTCGTCGGCGACGTGCACGAGGTGGTGCCGAAGCTGACCGAGCTCGTCAAAGCGCGCAAGAGCGGATGACGAAGCCCGCAGACTTTCCACCTCCGTTTCGGGCGACGGACTACGTCGCCGCGCCGAGCGATCCGCAAGACGAGCGCATCGAGGTCGGCGTCCTGATCGTGGGTGCAGGCCCCGCAGGGCTCGCCTGCGCAATCAGGCTCGGCCAGCTGCTCGAGGATGCTCCGGAGATCCGCCAACGGCTCGGCGAGGTTCCCGTTGCGGTGTTGGAGAAAGGCAAGCAGGCCGGCTCGCATCTCCTCTCCGGCGCCGTCGTCAACCCGCGCTCGTTGCGCCGCCTCTTCAAAGGCCGCAAGGGCATCGACGAGATGCCGTTCTACGGGCCCGTCGAACACGAGTCCGTCTACTTCCTGACGAAGCAGAACGCATTGCGCATTCCCGCTCCGCCGACCATGAGGAACGACGGCAATTACGTCGCGTCGCTCTCGCGACTCGGCCGCTGGCTCGCCGAGCAGGCGGAGGAAGCAGGTGCGATGCTCCTGTCCGAGACGGTGGCGGAGAAGCTCCTCGTCTCGGACGGCAGGGCACACGGCGTCAGGACAGGCGACAAAGGCCGCGGACGCGATGGGCAGCCGCTGGGGAACTTCGAGCCGGGCGCGGATCTGGTCGCGAAGGTCACCGTCCTCGCCGAAGGGACGCAGGGACACCTAACGGGCGTCGCGCTCGAACGGTTCGGCCTCGCGGGCGAGAACCCGCAGATCTGGGCGCTCGGGGTGAAGGAGGTCTGGAAGGTCGCGCGCCCGCTCGACCGTGTCATCCACACGATGGGATGGCCGTTGCGTCCCGGAGCGAAGTACCGCGAGTTCGGCGGCTCCTTCATCTACCCAATGGGCGAGGACATGCTCACGCTGGGGATGGTCGTCGGCCTCGACTACCGCGACGTCGAGCTTTCGGTCCACGACGTGCTGCAGGAGCTGAAGACGCATCCGCTCGTGCGCAAGCTGCTGGAGGGCGGCGAACGGGTCGAGTGGGGCGCCAAGACGATTCCCGAGGGCGGCTTCCTCGCTCTGCCGAAGCAGCTGCATGCGCCCGGGTTGCTGATCTGCGGCGACGGTGCAGGCCTGGTGAACGTCCCTGCCTTGAAGGGGATCCACTACGCGATCGAGTCCGGCTCCCTTGCGGCCGAAGCAGCGTTCGCGGCACTGCAGCGCGGGCAGACGCCTGCGACGCCCGGTGCGCTCTCGGTCTACGACGACGCGCTGAAGAAGAGCTTCGTCTGGAAAGACCTGTACGAGGTGCGCAACATGCGCCCGGCGTTCGGCCGCGGCTTCGTGCTCGGCGGCGCGCTCGCGGGAGCGATGACCGCCACGAAGGGCCGGTTCCCGCGGCGGGACCTTCAGCTCGAACGAGATGCCGAGGTTGGCCTGATCCGAACCGACCGCGCCAAGAGCTACCCGGCACCGGACGGCAAGCTCACGTTCGACAGGCTCTCGTCCGTCTTCGCCTCGGGGAACAAGACGCGCGACGACCAGCCGAACCACGTCGTGATCCGGCGTGACGTCCCACACGACGTCGCGGAGCTCTGGGAACGAATGTGCCCGGCGCAGGTCTACGAGGCGACGGAGACGGGCGTCGAGGTCACGCCCTCGAACTGCGTCCAGTGCGGCGCGATCACGGCGAAAGGCGGCCGTCTGACCCCGCCCGAAGGCGGCAGCGGTCCCGAGTACACGCTGACCTAAAGAGCCACGGCCGGGTGTCCGACGCCCGGACGTGCGCGTTACGGACAATCCGTGGCCGGGTGGGCGAAACCGTCTGTCCCTCCTCGGCGTAAGGATCAGCATGCGACGACGACTGACACTTTTGCTCGCGACCGCGGCGCCCTTCCTGCTGGCGGGCTGCGGCAAGGGCAAGTACTAAGAAGCGGCCTGTATCCTGCAGAGAGCGCGATGAGGCTCGCGCCTAACCGCCCTCTCGGGCTGATGGCCTCTACCGAACGTCAAACGACGATCAGTAGGAGGCCATCGTGGATTCAGTCCAACTCGCAGCAGCCCTCGCCGCCGTAGTTCTCATCGCCAGCGTGATCTCGGTCGAGCTCGGCGTGACCGTGGCCCTGGTGGAGCTCACACTCGGTGTCGCGGCGGGCAACCTCTTCCACCTACAAACGCAGGAGTGGCTCGACTTCATCGCCAAGTTCGGGTCGATCGTCCTCACATTTCTCGCTGGGATGGAAGTCGATCCGGCGTACATGCGTCGCCGCCTCGGGGCTTCGTTCGGTATTGGCGTGGTCTCATTCCTGGGGCCCTTCGCCGTTGCTTCGACCATTGCCTATCTCGTCCTCGATTGGAGCACGCGCGCATCCTTGATCGCCGGAACCGCCCTTTCGACGACGTCACTCGCGGTCGTGTACGCCGTCCTTGTCGAGCGTGGGCTGACGGACACCAGCATCGGCAAGCTCCTGATGAGCGCGACATTCGTGACCGATCTCTGCACGGCACTCGCGCTCTCGGCCATCTTCATCAAGCCGAACTTCTGGTTCCCGGTCTTCCTGGCCGTATCGCTCTTGCTGATCATCGTTCTACCGCGCATCGCGCCATGGTTCTTCGGACGCTACGGCGACCGCGTCATCGAACCGGAGATCAAACTCGTCTTTCTCTGTCTCTTGGTCTTGATGGTGCTCGCGGACAAATCCAACGGGCACGCGGTATTGCCTGCGTTTGTCCTCGGCCTCGTCATGAGCCGCCATTACCGGGAACACCGTGAGGAACAGAAACGCCTGCGTGTCGTCGCGTTCGCCTTCCTGACGCCCTTCTTCTTCATCAAGGGCGGCATGAACGTGTCGCTCGGGGCGGTCGTCATGAACCTCGGAGTGCTCGCCGTCCTACTGGCGGCGAAGATGCTGCCCAAGATCGCGTTTATCTATCCACTGGCGCGGCGCGCCGATCGGCGTCATGGCACGTTCACGACGTTGCTGATGAGCACCGGCCTGACCTTCGGGACGATCTCGTCGCTGTACGGGCTGAACGCCGGAATCATCGATAAGACCCAGTTCTCGCTGCTCGTCAGCGTCGTCGTCTTGTCGGCGGTCGTTCCCACCGCGATCGCGGAGCGCTGGTTCCTTCCGGACGCCGAACGCGAGCAACGGATCGACCGACGCCTGGCCTACGCAGAGAGCGAGGAGTACGTCTAAAGCGCCTCCGACGTTACGATCTCCCACATGGCTACGACGGACTCGCTGATCTCCCTGGACGACGTCTACCGTGCGCGCGAGCGCATCGGCGACCGGCTCCACCGCACGCCGCTGCTCCGTTCCGCCACGCTCTCCGAGCAGGTCGGCGCCGACGTCCGGTTCAAGGCCGAGCTCTTCCAGCGCACCGGCTCGTTCAAGCCGCGCGGCGTGCTGAACAAGCTCGCGACGCTCACCGACGAGGAGAAGCAGCGCGGCGTGATCTCGATTTCCGCAGGGAACCACGCCCAGGCGGTTGCCTATGCGTCAGCGTCCGAAGAGATCGACGCGCTCGTCGTCATGTGGCAGACCGCGAGCCCGATGAAGATCGCCGCGGCACGCGGCTACGGCGCAACGATCGACACCGAGGCGGCCGACATTCCGGCGGCGTTCCAGAGGCTCGAGGAGCTGATGGAGTCGACCGGCCGCACGCTCGTTCATCCGTACGACGATCCGTACGTCATGGCGGGCCAGGGAACCGTCGGCCTCGAGATGCTCGAGGACGCGCCCGACGCGGACATCGTCCTCGTCCAGGTCGGAGGCGGAGGGTTGATCTCGGGGATCGCCGCGGCCGTCAAGGCGCTGAGACCGGAAGCGCGCGTGATCGCAGTCGAGCCGGAGCGCTCGCCTGCCTTGCACGAGAGTCTGAAGGCGGGGGAACCGGTTACCGTCGAGGCGAAGTCGATCGCCGACGGCCTCAACGGACCGTACGCGGGCGCGAACTGCGTTCAGGTCTGCACGGAGCTCGGAGTCGAGTCGGTGCTCGTCACCGAGGACGCTCTGAAGGAGGCCTTCCGCTTCATGTACGGCCGGATGAAGCTCGCCTGCGAGGTCGCCGGGGCTGCAACTGCGGCGGCTTTACTCTCCGGCGCGGTCGAGCCCGAGCGCGGCCAGACGGTGGCCGCAGTCGTCTCCGGCGGCAACGTCGCACCCAAAACAGCCGCTGCTATCCTGAATTCAGATGAAGCCTGAGATCCACCCCGAATACGTCCTCGCGACCGTGACGTGCTCCTGCGGGAACACGTTCGAGACGCGTTCAACGAAGCCCGAGCTCCACGTGGAGATCTGCTCGAACTGCCACCCGTTCTACACGGGCAAGCAGAAGCTGGTCGACACGGGCGGACGCGTCGAGCGCTTCCAGCGCCGGCTCGAGAAGGCCGGCGGCGCTAGC
>JBGPYI010000098.1:0-7910 GCA_041493175.1 Gaiellaceae bacterium
ACCGTCGCCCCACCGGCGCTCGAGGCCTGCCCCGGATCATCGCCGCCCTCGACGAACGAGGTGCCAGCCGGAAGGCCCGCACCGTACGTCGTCGAGCTGCAGTCTGAACGCGTGAAGGTCACCTGACCCGACAACACAGTCGCGATCACGATGCCTGGGTGGTGATGCCAGCCGCTGTTGCCGTGCGCGTCGATGACGATGTACTGGACGCGGACGTCCGTCGGATCTTTCGTCTGGAACTTGACCCGGTCGCTGTTCTGCTTGACGTCGTTGTTCAAGTTCCCGATGACGAGAGTGCTCGCATGAAAACCAGCCCCCGTGTTTCCGAGAGCGATGGCCGCGAACGTTCCGATCACCGCAACTCCGACAATCGCGACACTCAACTTCTTCCTCGAACGGAATAGGCGCAAGACTTACTCCTCTCCCTTGGAGATCCTGTGAACCTCGATTGTGGCACCTTTTGTGACGTCTGTGTCAATCGAGCAACGCGCTGGTCGTGCAGGTCGTGAGCGGCGGGGTTGTGTTCGAGGCGAGCGCGGCCGCAAGCAACGAGGGCTACGCGCAACTCGTTTCCTTCGCGGACATGCAACATGCTCTGGCGCTTCACGCCTCAGACGGTAATGATGACCTTCCCCCTGGCGTGTCCTTCTCCGAAATACCTGAGAGCTTCGGGGACATCGCTCAGCTCGTAGCGTCTGTCTATGACTGGTGTCACTTTTCCGGTCTCGAGAAGCTCTTGCAGGAACACGAGGTCCTCTTTCGTGATCTTCGCGACGAGGAACTTCACCGTTTGGCTTCGGCCCCGTGACGCCAAAAGCGTTCTGACGAGGTGAGGCAGAGGTCCGAGCCCTCGATACGTCATCCGTCCTCCGACCAACACGACAGTCGCCCCGCGTGTCAATGCGCGTCTGAAATCCGAGAACGAGCGGCTCCCGGCGATGTCGAGCATCAGGTCGTGACGCTCGCCGCGCTGCGTGAAGTCCTCCTGCGTGTAGTCGACGACGCGGTCTGCCCCGAGCGACCGGACCAGCTCGACGTTCCTCGTGCTGCAGACGCCTGTGACTTCCGCCCCGAACGCCTTCGCAATCTGAACGGCGAAGGTGCCGACACCTCCGGACGCGCCGTTGATCAGAACCTTTTGCCCCGGCTGGACGCGCCCCTTGTCGCGCAGAGCCTGCAGGGCCGTTATCGCCGCGATAGGTACGGCCGCCGCTTCCTCGAAGGACACGTTCGCCGGCTTCGGCGCCAGTCGAACCTCGCGGGCACACGCGTATTCGGCCCAGGCGCCGGCCGCCGTGCCGAAGACCTCGTCACCCGGTTGAAAGTCCTTGACGTCTCTGCCGACGGCTTCGACCCGCCCCGCCAGATCGGCTCCCACAAGCTTGCGCTTGGGTTTCATGAGCCCGCTCGAAGGTCGTGCGAAGTATGGGCCCGTCACCCCGTACCACTCGACTGGATTGACGGAAGACGCGTGCAGGCGTACCAGCACCTGATGGTCCTCGACGACCGGCATGTCGACTTCGCGGAGCTCGAGCACGTCGGGCCGGCCGTACCGCTCGTGGACGATCGCTTTCATCGTGTTCCTGTCAGTTGTGGCCGCCGGCGTGATGGTGCCATGGCCGGGGCCGTCGATGTCTCCACGTGTTTCTCCTAATCGGTGGGTGGGAGTGGTCCGACGTACGGTGTAAACGTACGTCCAGTTTGGCTGTGACCCGGCGCGGGCCGGTTGAAATCTTGCGCGGGTTCGAGCCCGGCCACGATGGCGTGCGGGCGAGACGGGCTCGCGCCCGCCTCCTCCGGGGCCGCGACGTTCACGGCGCCAAGCGGCTGACAAATCTCCGCGCACCCGACGGGAGCCGCTCGAGGACGGCGCTGCGGAGCGCGTCGCGCCAATGCGACCAGCGGAGCCCGACGGCGACGAGCGCCAGGCCGAGAGCGGCGGCTGCGATCGGCGCGGCGTTGCCGAGCATTCCCAGGCCCCCGCTGACAGCGATGAGAACGCCGATCGCGCCCACGATCGTGAAGCTCCAGTGGCGGACGAACGCCGAGAAGAACATCGCGATCGCGCCGAGGGTGCCGATCACCGCGAAGCCTGGAACCGTCTTCGGCACCAGGATTATCAGCGAGACGCCGCCTATGAGCAGCCCGGCGCAGTGTGCCCAGGTCGCGTAGTCACGGCGACGTATGACGTCGAGCCAGAGGCCTACCGCGATCCAGGCGATCCCCAGCGGCAGGAGGAGCGCGAATCGCTCGCGCTCGCTCAGCTCATTGCCGAAGATCGCCTCAGCGAGGTCTGCGCCGAGTCCGGCCATCCCAGCGGCGAGCGGAACGAGCAGGAGCGGGACCGGGCGTATCAAGAGCAACACGATCGCGACCGCCATGCCCCCAGCGATCATCACGGTCTCAGCGTTGAAGATGTAGCCCACATCTGTCGAGTCGGGCCAGTAGCCGGCCGCCTTTTCGATCGCGTAGGCGATCACCGGCACGAAGCCGACCGCCACCGTCTCGAGCACTGCCGCGGGCTGGCTAGACAGCGTTCGCCGGCTAACCTCGCTCGCCACGAGGAACACGGCGAACGACGCCACGCCGACGACGAGGACGCCCCATGGGTCGAGCGTGTCCCAGTAGAGGGCGAGCAGCGACCCGATCGCCGCGACTATGAACAGCACGCCGAGGTACACGGCGATCATCGGGCCGAGCCCCAGCGAGAGCTCTGCCCCCTCGGGCGGTACAGGCTCGACCCCCACGAGCTCTCGCCAGAGCTCGTGAATCTCGCTCGGCCTGTGCCCATGGTCTGCGAGCCGACGCTCGAACTCGCGGAATGTGACGTGGATGTGCGGGTCCCCCCGAGGGAGAGGTGTCAGGGTCGGGCTCAACGCATGCCTCCAATCAACGAAACACCCGCACCCAAGACGATCCCAGAAAGCCGCGTTGCGCGCATCCGGGTTTTCCGGGCAGCCACTTGCGGGTTTTCCGCCAAGCACGGCGAGGCTGAGTCGCCGCTGTCCGACGGTGTTTTCATTCTGGTCAGCGATGGCGGAGGTCACCGAACCGTCCGAGGCGGCTGCGGTCTCGCCTGACCCGGATCGCTTGCGTGCGGCGGTGCGCGAGGCACGTGACGACGCGGCGCCCTTCGCGCTCGCAGCCGCGGGAATTCTCATTGCCTTGGCACTCGTGAGCAGGCATGCGCACTGGGAGTTGCTCGGGCACCGGCTCTGGTGGATGTGGCTCCTCGTCGCGGCTCCGTACGTCTGCCTCTCCGCAACGCTGCTCTTTGGCCTGGGCCGCCTCGTCCAACATGACCGCAGGCGGGAGATCGTGATTGCGCTCCTCGCTCTCGTCTGGCTCTTCAACGTCCTGGGCGTCGTCGTGCTCGTCATTTCGTTGGTATCTCACTCAGCAGTCCACATAACGGGACGGCAGTTACTGCTCAGCGGCGGCACCGTTTGGTTCACCGGCGCGATCGCGTTCGGTCTTGCTTTCTGGGAGCTGGATTGCGGCGGTCCGGTTGCTCGTGCTCTCGCGACGGCGCGTCGCAAGCCCGACTTCCAATTCCCCCAGGACGAGAACGCCGAACTAGCACGGGAAGGTTGGGCGCCACGCCTGTGGGATTACTTCTACGTGTCGCTTACGAATGCGATGGCGTTCAGCCCGACCGACGCGATGCCCCTCACGCGCCCGGCCAAGGCATTGATGGCGGCCGAGTCTACGCTTTCGGCGATCACCGTTCTTCTAGTCGCGGCACGCGCAGTGAACATCCTCCCGTAGAGCGGCATCGACCTGGTTAGCTTGCTGACTGTGCGAATGTAAAGTCGCTACTGGTCAGTCAGTTCGGTAGTACGGCGTGCCGTCCCGGTCGGTCAGGCCAAGCGTCAGTCCCGGCTGTCGGCCGCGCTCCATCTCGGTTCGGACCGCGTCGTCGATGGCCGCTACACCAGCGTCGTGGATCACGCAGCGATGGTAGTGGGGAGCAGGAACCCAGCGGTTGAGTGCCCGGCCCGGCGGAGACCCGCGCGAGCAGGGTCTCCGCCGCCTTGCCTTCTGGTTTTCCTCCGTTGCTAAGGCGTGCAGATTGCCCAGACGTAGGCAGTCACGCTCGAGCCGCTGCCGTTGTAGTACCTGCCGTACCACGAAACCGGAACACTGCCGGTCACCGTGGCGCTGAACAATCCCCCGGCGGTGTTGACCGGCCCGGACTGGACGATCCTGTCGGCAGCGTTTCCGCCGCCCAATGCGCCGACTCCGCCACCCGTTGCGCGCTGTCCGCTGGGGCAGTTGGCATAGCCAGTGCCGGTCGCACCCGCGCCCACGGTGACATCCGTTCTCACGACGGCCACGACGGGCGCAGAGCCACTCGGGCCTGCGGGTCCTGCGGGGCCGGCGGGCCCCGTAGCGCCTGCTGGACCAGTCGCGCCCTGCAACTGCGCCTTGTGCGACGTGAAGAATTTCTTGATCTGCGCGAGGTCCTGCTTGGCGTCTCCGTGCGTGGCGTCTCTCTCCTTGACCGAGGCTGTCGCTCCTTGAGTCGTGGCGACGCCGGCGGCAACCAGGGCTACCACCACCAAACGCACGGTAAGTTTGATCCGATTCATCGATCCTCCTTCGCGGAACTGAACGGGGGACCCCGCACCAGCCTAAATGCATCTAGGTCGCGGGGAGCGTCAATCGATTGCGCTAGAGCCTGAACCGTTCGGGATCGCTGTAACATCTGCTGAGTGGACCGAGGCGCCCGATCCGTGATGCTGCGGTGACGAAGCGCGTGCTGGCGTTCGTTTGCCTCGCGGCTGCGCTTCTCGCTGTCGCGCCGGCGGGGGCGGGCTCGTCCGCGGCGCAAAAGCAGTACCGGTATCGCGTGATTGCCGCGACGCACAGTTCGAGCTCAAAGAAGAACGATCTCCCGTTCTACACCGGCAGTTCGACGTCGACGTGGCACCTTGCGCCGGCGACGAAACGCGCGCCGAACGTCGTCAGCCTCGCGCTTGCCGGCCGTCCCTATCCGATCACGCAGGGGCTTGGCACCGTGAACATCAACGGCGTCTACACCCTCGACGCGACGGATCGTCAGTACGGCCATTGCCAGTTCAGCGCGCCGACCGGGAGCAAGGACTACCCCGCCGTCGCCCCGGCACCCTTCGTGCTCGCCATCGGCCAGGATCCCAAAGCTCCCAATCGGGCAATCGTCGGGATTCCGTACGCTGTCTACGCGACGCTCGGCGCCCCCTACGGACAGTGCGCGACCTCGCTGACGGGCCAGCCGGACCCCGATACGACCTCGCTAACGTCCATACCAAAGAGCGTCCTCGGCCACGCGATCGTCACGATTCAGTTCGCCGGTCACACGAGCAGCGGCGGCATCGATTACACGTGGTCGACGACGATCAAGCTGAAGTTGATCAAGCGCCACCGCTGAACGCGTGCGCTGAAGAGGTCGATCTCGAGAGCATTCCTCGGCTGACTCAGGAGTACGATTTGCACTTCGGGCCGCCGGCCCAGTAACCAGGGGTGTCACGTGGGCCAAGTTCGGGGGTCTATTTGCCACGTCCGTGCCTGAGGGGAACAATCGTGATGTGGCGTTCTGCCCGAATTGCGGCCAGCCCGTTCCCGCGGACGCTCGCTTCTGCCCCAGCTGCGCCAGCCCGATCTCCGAGACGGCTCAGCCGAGCGAAGAGCGGAAGCTTGCGACTGTCCTGTTCGCCGACCTGGTGGGCTCGACGGAGCTCGCCGGAGGACAGGACCCGGAGCGAACGCGCGCTCTACTCAACCGGTTCTACGACGCCATGGCGGCGGAGATCACTGACGCCGGCGGAACGGTCGAGAAGTTCGTCGGCGACGCCGTCATGGCGGTCTTCGGTGCACCCGCAGCGCAGGAGGATCACGCGGAGCGCGCGCTCCACGCGGCGCTGTCGATGCAGCGCCGGCTCGAGGAGCTGTTCGGCGGCGCGCTCGCGCTGCGGATCGGCGTGAATACGGGAGACGTCGTGGTGGGGCAGCCGCGCGAGGGCAGCTCATTCGTCACCGGCGACGCGGTCAACGTCGCGGCGCGACTCGAGCAAGCCGCCGAGCCGGGTGAGATCCTCGTCGGCGAGCGCACGGCTGCGGCGGTGGGCGGCGCGTTCGAACTCGACGAGCCGGCGACGGTCGCAGCAAAGGGAAAGGCCGGCGGAGTCGCCTGTCGCCGGCTCGTCCGCGCGCTGTCGCTGATGAGGCCCCGGGGCGTGGGCGGGCTGCGCCACTCCTTCGTAGGCCGCGAGCGGGAGCTCGAGGCGCTGCAACACGCGTACGGTCGCGCCGTCGAGGAACGGGAGCCCCGGCTCGTCACGATCATGGGTGAGGCGGGAATCGGGAAGACGACATTGATCCGGGAGTTTTGGGAGTGGCTGGTCTCGCAATCGCCCGAACCGCGCCGGCGCACCGGACGCTGTCTCTCGTATGGCAGGGGGATCACGTACATGCCGCTCGGCGAGATCGTTCGCGAGCACTTCGGTCTGCTCGAGAGCGACGCACCCGAGACCGTGCGGCGTCGGCTCGGCGAACGCGCGATCCTCGGCCTGACGCTCGGGCTGGAGGCACCGGCAGACCTCCACCCGCTTGCTGCGCGCGACCGGCTGCGCCAGGCGTGGGTCGCCTTCCTCGAGGAGCTCGTGGCCGAGCAACCCGCCGTCGTGCTGGTCGAAGACCTGCACTGGGCAGACGAGGCACTCCTCGACCTCCTCGAAGCTGGGCTGCACGACGTCCGCGGTCCGCTGCTGCTGCTGGGAACCGCGCGGCCGGAGCTCGTTCACAGCCGGCCCACCTGGGGTGGGGGTGGGCGCGGTCGCGACGCCGAAACGCTCTGGCTGGAGGCGCTCTCGTCGTCGGACGCTGCCCGCATGGTCGATGAGCTGATTCCGGCCGTGCTACCGGCGCCCGTTCGCCAGGTCGTCGTGCAGCGGGCGGAGGGCAATCCGTTCTTCGTCGAGGAGCTCGTTCGGACGTTGATCGACCAGGGCGTGCTCGAGCGACAAGACGGCCGCTGGACCGTGCACGAGCTCTCCGGCGACTTTGTCGTTCCCGACACGGTGCAGGTGGTTCTTGCGGCGCGGATCGACCTGCTCGAGCCGCCGGAGAAGGCGGCACTTCAGGCGGCTGCCGTGATCGGCCGCATCTTCTGGTCAGGCCCTATCTATGAGCTGCTGGAGGGCGTCGAGCCGGACCTTCGCCTACTCGAGGAGCGCGACTTCATCCGCCACCGCTCGGGCTCCTCGATCGCCGGGGAGCGCGAGTTTGTGATCAAGCACGCACTCACTCGTGAAGTTGCGTACAAAAGCCTGCCGACGGCGAAACGCGCCCGCCTCCACGCGCGTTTCGCCGTCTGGCTCGAGCGTGCAGGCGAGGGTCGCGACGAGCACGCGGCTTTGCTGGCCCACCACTACGCGGAGGCCGTGCGGCCGGAAGACGCCGACCTCGCGTGGTCGGGGGAAGACGAGGAGCTCGGACGCCTGCGCAAGCTCGCTGTCTTGTGGCTCCGCCGCGCGGCCGACCTGTCCGTCGGGCGCTACGAGATCGAAGACGCCGTTTCTCTGCTCGTGCAGGCGACCGAGCTCGAGACCGACCCGCCGGCGCTGGCGGAGATTTGGCGGGAGATCGGCCACGCGAACGCGATCTACTTCAACGGCGAGGCTTTCTCGTCGGCGATGCAGCGGGCGATCGAGCTCGCAGGCGACGATCTGACTACGGCGGAGCTCTATTCCGAGCTTGCCTTCGAGACGCACGTTCGCTGGGGAATGTGGGGTGTCGCGCCGGAGGCCGGCCTCATCGAGGGCTGGATCGCGCGAGCGCTCGAGCTCGCGCCCGCTGAGAGCGCGGCGCGCGCGAAGGCGCTCATCGCCCGCTGCTACTCCGGCTACGACAAGTCTTCCGAGCTCGCGAGC
>JBGPYI010000178.1:0-4969 GCA_041493175.1 Gaiellaceae bacterium
ACCGAGACCGAGATGAAGGAGAAGAAGCACCGCGTCGAGGACGCCCTCCAGGCGGCACGCGCCGCGCTGGAAGAGGGAGTCGTCCCCGGCGGCGGCGTCGCGCTCGTGAACGCCATCGACTCGATCAAACTTGACGAGTACGAAGGTGACGAGAAGACAGGCGCGTCGACGATCGTCCGCGCGCTCGAGGAGCCCGTTCGCCAGTTGGCGAACAACGCGGGCCTCGAAGGCTCGATCGTCGTCGACAAGATCCTGAACGCCCCGAAGGGGCACGGGCTCAACGTCGAGACCAATGTGTACGAGGATCTCGTCAAGGCCGGGATCACCGACCCGACGATGGTCGTTCGCTCGGCGCTTCAGAACGCCGCTTCGATCGCCAAGAACATCCTCACGACGGAGGCGATCGTCGCCGAGGCGCCCGAGAGGCCGGGCGCGGCCGCCGGCATGGGTGGCATGGGCGGTATGGGCGGCATGGACATGATGTAAGCGAGCCGCCCGCTCGCTGTTACGAGACGAAGGCCGGCGCAAGCCGGCCTTCGTCGTTCCTGACCCGGAACAGCAAAACGGCCCGGGGAGGGCCGCTTTGCGAGGGGGATTAGGGGGAGGTGGTTCGCAACAGATATCGGTCGCTTGCGGCCGCGGCCTCTCCCTCGAAAGGGGGAATGCGAAGGGGCACCTTGCGGCGCCCCTTCTGCGGTCGACGTTGCTCTCGAAGCGGTTCTACGGCGACCTGTCGCCGTAGATGTTCTGGTCGATGCCGCCCGCATGCGGGCAGCGATCGCCGCTCCACGACTTGGTCGTGTTGCCGTTCCTGTCCGGCGGGGAGGTCAGGACGATGCGGCACTGCACGACGTCTGCCGTCGTCGCGTCCTCGTCCTCCGGCGTCTCCCTCGGATCGGTGCCCTGGACGGTGTTGCGATAGTCCGTCCACGCGCCGTAGGCGAAAGAGCCGAACGACGTCACCCACAGGTAGTCGCCCGCGAACGGCACGGCACGGTTGTCGAACTGCTCGTAGTTCGGGTTCGACATCGTGTTCGTGACCTTCGTCGACGCGCTCCAAGTGTTGCCGCGGTCGGTCGAGACCTTGGCGTACACGTCAAGTGACGCAACCGTCGACCCGTTCGCGCAGTTGCCGATCGGTCTCGTGATCGAGAAGCACGGGTCGTGCCGGCTGTCCCACCAGAGCGTGTGAAGGACGCCTCCGTCCGCGGAGATGTCCGGGAACGTTTGCTCGGTTCCGGCCGGGTCGAGCAGCACCGGGGAGGTCGCGGTGCCGGTTGCCCCGTCGTAGCGCACGAAGTACGCGGCCGTGTCAGCGGCGCGACCCGGACTGATCGTGCCGTAGGTCGTGCCGGTGTCCACGATCGGGCCCTTCGATGCGTCGTAGACGACGTAGAGCCACTCGTGCTGCGTGTCGAGCTGATCCGCCGTCGACCGGCTGGTTGTGACACGCCGGAAGAATGTGTAGCCCGACTTGCAGTGGTCCGAGAAGTCCCCGCAGTCCCGCGCGAGCGCGCCCGCCGCTGCCGGCTCCTCGCTGGACATGGGATCGTCTAGCTGTGACGTCGGCTGGGCCGGCGCTTGCGGATCCTGGACGTCCTGCGCGGCGTACCCCGTGTAGGTCGTCAGCACGTTCGTCTGCCCGAAGGTCGCGCCACAGTCAATGGACTTGGCGACGCCGACACCCTCGGTCTGGCCGCTGTTCGTCGAGCCCTCGTCGAACGTGACGTAGACGTGCCCGTTGCCCGTGACGGAGATGTCCGGGTCCTGGACGTTCTTCACCGACGTCGTGATCGTGTGCGGCTGTGACCAGGTGACGCCGTGATCGGTCGAGCGGACGAAGTAGATGTTCGAGTTTTTGGCCGCGGTGAACCGCGCCCATGAGAAGTAGACGTACCCGTCACACGATCCGCCGGTGCGGTCCGCCTCGATCGCCGTCTTGTCGTGGAAGACGCCGAGCAGGTTCGGCGCAGAAGAGCCTCGCGCGACCACGCTCGAGCCGTAGTACTCCAGGCCGTCCCGGGCGGTAGGGCCTGTTTCCCCCTGCGGGTTGCGGAAGCGTGCCACGAAGACGTCGCCGAAAGTCTTCGCAGATCCCGCGGGATCCCCGGAGCTCTCCGAGCCGAAGAATGCGCGACCGTGGTTGTCCCAGGCGATCACCGGGTCTCCGGCGCTCGCCGTGCGGCTCTGCGAAAGCGCAGCGTAGGGCGACGTATCGTCCGGATAGCCCGGCACCAGCGAGCTCGTGAAGCTCGAGCCCCCATCCTGCGATCGGTAATAGCCGAGCCAGATCGGCCCCACTGCGCCGGCCAGAGCGCCGCGGTTGTAGACGCCGCAATAGTCGTTGGAGCTGCCGAGCAGAACGCTCGTGTTGCGCGGGTCGACGGCCACTGCGGGCTCGTTCTCCCGTCCCTTCGAGATCGTGCATTCGTCGAGCGTCTGGTCGGTGTACGGAATGCCGGTCGCGAGCGTGTAGTCGCTCACGTACCCGGCGCCGCAAGCATCCGGATGGCAGTCGTTTGTCAGACGAACGTCTGCACCCGGCGTCGATGCACCTGCGATTCCCACCACGAACAACAGGGCGCCCGCAAGCACGGCGACGATGGCAAATCGTCTCATCAACTCTCCCCCTTCGCTTGCCCCTCGGTTAGTGGCGGGACCTTAACTCAGAAGCCGTAACGCTGTTCTTTCCAGTAATCGGCGTCGTTGTGGTAGCCGTAGCGTTCCCAGAAGCCGGGTTGATCCGAGGAGAGGAGCTCGATGCCCCGCAGCCACTTGGCGCTCTTCCAGAAGTAGCGTGACGGAACGACGAGACGCAGTGGCCAGCCGTGCTCGGGCTCGAGCGTCTCGCCGTCGGCCTCCCAGGCGACGAGGGCTTTGTCGTCCTCGAGCGCCTCGAGCGGCACGTTGGCAGTGAAGCCCTGCTCGGAGTGCGCAAGCACGAAGTGGGCGCTCGGCTTCGGTCGGACGAGCTTCGCGAGCTCGCGCCAGTGCACGCCCTTGAACGACGTGTCGAAGCGGCTCCAGCGCGTGACACAGTGGATGTCTGCGGTGATCTCCGTCTGCGGCAGCGCTTGCAGCTCGTCGTAGCTAAGCGTGACGGGCTCCTCGACCTCGCCGAAGATCTTGAAGTCCCAGGTCGCGAGGTCGGTCGGAGGGACGGTGCCGGCGTGCAGGACGGGCCACTTCTCCGTCAGGTACTGCCCGGGCGGGAGTCGGGCGGGGTCGAGCCCCTTGTCGACCAACTTCTGCTCCGCTTTGGACCGGAAGAGGGTCATGCGAACCTAGACTAGTAGCGATGCAGAGCGTTACGTCACCGGCCGTCGCGCGCCTTCCCCGCGCGTTCCTGCGCGTTGCGGGGCCCGACGCCGCCGACTACCTGCAGCGCATGGTCTCGAACGACGTCGAGGCGCTCGCAGTCGGCGACGCGTGCGCTGCGCTGCTGCTCACGGCAAAGGCCCGGGTGATCGCGCCGCTGCGAATCGTGAGGCGCTCGGAAGAGGACTTCCTCGTGCTCACCGAGCCCGAGCTAGGCGAGACGGTGCGCACGCACCTTGTGCGCACGCGCTTCGCGGCGAAGGTCGAAATCGAGCCCGAAGAGCACGAGGCCTGGCTGGTCTTGGGGGGCACGGAAGTGCTCGACGCGCGGCCGGCGGGCGAAGAGGTAGGCGGGGAGGAGCTCGAGCGCTGGCGGATCGCAGCAGGAGTTCCGCGCTGGGGGCACGAGATCGACGACCGCATTTTGCCGGCGGAGGCAGGGCTCGACGAGACGCACGTCAGCTTCAGCAAGGGCTGCTATCCGGGCCAGGAGCCGATCGCAAGGCAGCGCTACCGGGGCAAGGTGAATCGCAAGCTGCGCGTGTTGGACGTCGAGGGCGAAGCCGCGCCGGGAGATGAGTTGCTGTTGGACGGAAAGAAGGTAGGCCGAATCACGAGCGCCGTGCCGGGCCTAGCTCTGGGCTATGTGCGAGTCGAAGTCCCACACGACGCGCAACTAGAGCTCGCCGCGAAGACGGGCTTTGCCCGGCTTCGCTAACGAACGCCCTGCGGCGATGCGCCCGGCATGATTCGAACATGCGACCTCTGCCTCCGCAGGGCAGCGCTCTATCCCCTGAGCTACGGGCGCCCCGAAGCTGCACCAGTCTAGCGAGGTAGGGAAGCAATCGCGGGCCGCGAACGCTGCGGCAGCTGGGCCCTCGCATCAAGGCCACAATGATCGGATGCCGCTGTTCTTAAACGAAGACGAGGTCTCGGCGCTGCTCGACCCCGGAGCGGCGGTGGAGGCTGTCGAAGCATCGTTTCTGCGCATGGCCGCGGGATCGGTCGAGCTGGCGCCGCGGCGCCGGCTGAAACTTCAGGAAGGGCGACTTGCGGACATGGCCGCCTCGGACCTGGAGTTGGGCTACGCGTGCGTGAAGGCGTATGCCGCGTTCGGAGACGGAGCGGCGTTCCTCGTCGCGCTCTTCGATGTTGGCCGGCCGGAGCTCGTCGCGCTCATCGAGGCAGACCAGCTCGGACGCTTGCGCACCGGCGCCGCGAGCGCGGTCGCGGCGAAGTACCTTGCTCGCGAGGGTGCGACGTCGCTGGGGGTGATCGGTTGCGGCACTCAGGCGGAGACGCAGGTCACGTGCATCCGTGCAGCCGTTCCGACAATCGAGCGCGTGGTCGCGTATTGCCGTACGGAGCGCAACCGGCGCGCGTTCTGCAAGCGCGTCGGCGCGCAACCCGCGGAGAGCAACCGCGAAGCGGCGGAACAGGACATCGTCGTCACGATCACGACCTCTCGCGACCCCGTGCTCCGCGGTGAGTGGCTCCAGCCCGGCTCTTTGGTCTGCGCCGCCGGTGCGAACAACCCTGCGTCACGTGAGCTCGACAACGTCGTCCTCGAGCGCGCGACATTCGTTTGCTGTGACTGGAAGGAACAGGCGCGGCTCGAGTCCGCGGACCTGATCGAGCCGATTCAGCAGGG
>JBGPYI010000054.1:0-10384 GCA_041493175.1 Gaiellaceae bacterium
CCCGTCGCAAGTGGCGGCTTCGCCGCCGCTCGCCCATCCACGCACGACCCTCGGTTCTCGAGCAGGAAAGCGGAGCGGTGCGAAGGGAACAGGCGAGCCGCCGCAGGCGGCTCGCCGAGCAAGGTGGGCCTGAGAGGACGGCTTTCAAACCCTCCTGAAAGCCTTAAAGCCCTGCTGAAAGGCCCTATTCCAGGATCTCACGGGTCGTGATTTCCGGCAAGCAGGCCTTAGCAGCACTCACAGCTTGCTCCTTTCCAGCTATCACGCGCTTCTTTCACGGCGACGGCGGGCGAGAAGGGCGACCGAGAGGTAGGCGCAGAGCTGATTCTGGCTCGCCTCGGAAACGGTCGCCGACGAGCCGAGGGCATGGCCGACGCGGCGCTTGGCGTGGGCGAGCAGCGGCATCGTCGGCGCAGTGAACGCGGCGAGGCCCACGCCGACCCAGGATGCCGAGGGTCGGTGGCCTTCCGCGAGATCGCGGATGCTTTCGGCTGCGACGTACAGAGCGAGGACGTCCTCATCTTCGGTGGAATTGCCGTCGCTCTGGTGTAGACCCGGACGAGCTCGCCCTCGCGCTCGAGCAAGCGGCGCCAGGCCGCGCTCAGCCCGGGGAGTCGAGGGCGAGGGCGACGGCGACGGCCGCGTCGAGCGTCAGCGCCTGGCCTTGCTCCCAGGCCTCGGCGAATGCAGCTTCGTCGAGCTGCGTGCGGATGGTGGTGAGCGTCCGCTCGTTCATCTCAACGGCCCATGATTCGAGGCCCGCGCCGATCTCCTCGTCCACGGCCTCGCCCCTGGAGAGGAGCCGGGCGGCCGCCTCCGCTCTCCCCCCGGCGGCGAGGACTTCCGCGAATTTGCAGAGGTCCATCGCAATGTCAGCGACGTACCCGCTGACGCGGTCGATGCGATAGGCCTCGTTCAGCATCGAGAGGGCGTCCTGGAACCGGCCCTCTCCGAGGGGAAACTCTGCCAACGAACTCAGCGATCTCGCCTCCATGCGCACGTTGCCCGTCGCACGTGCCCGGCGGAGGTTGTCTTCGCTCAGAGCTCGGGCGCGGTCACGGTCGCCCAGCTCGCTGCACATCCACGCAAGCGCGCGAGTCGCGAGCAGAGCGTAGTGCTCGTCTCCGAGCTCGCGGAATTCTCGTACGCTCTCCTCGAGGAGCTGCTGCGCCTCTGCGAAATCTCCTTCCTCGGCGACGACAGCGCCGAGCAGGTAGCGGGAGTCGGCGGTTCCCCACTGATCGACAAGCGCGCGATGGAGCGCGAGCGCCTCCTCGGCCCGAACCCTCAACGTCGCAAAATCTCCCGTGTGGAGCGCCAGCCTGGCCGCTCCGTTGAGCGCCTTTGCCCGAGCCGGCGTTGAACGCCCGTCGGCGGCGAGCAGGTTCTCGAGATAACGCCCGCCCTCCGCCAGGTGGCCCCTTCGGTACCAGAAACGCGACACGGCTCCTGCCAAGCGCAGGGCACGCTCGCTCTCGCCGGAGGCCTCCAGCCGGTCGAGCGCGGCTCGCAGGTTGTCATGCTCTCGCTCCAGGCGGTCAAGCGACGCCGTGGATTCCGCGAAGAGGCTCGGCTCGACCTCCTCGGCGAGTGCCAGGAAGTGGTCGGCGTGGCGGCGTCGTAGGTTCTCGACCTCGCCCGACTCCTCGAGCCGCTCGGCAGCGTACTCGCGAATCGTCTCCAGCATCCAGAAGCGCTCCTCCGAGTGGCGGAGGAGGCTCTTGTCGACGAGTGACCCGAGGGTGTCCAGATCGGCCTCCGCGACCTCCTCGGCAGCCTCGAGCGTACAGCCGCCGCGGAAGACGGCGAGGCGGGCGAACAACCGCCGCTCGGCGTCGTCGAGCAGGTCGTAGGACCACGCGATCGTCGCGCGGAGCGTCGCGTGCCGGTCGTCGGCGTCGCGGGTGCCGCGCAGGAGATCGAGACGTTGGCCCAGCCGCTCGACCAGCTGCTCCGGCGAGAGCAGCTTCAGGCGTGCGGCCGCGAGCTCGAGCGCGAGTGGCAGCCCGTCGAGGCAGCGACAGATCTCCTCGACCGCAGACGTGCGCTCGGTCCCGGGTCGCACCGCCAGCGCGCGTTCGAGGAACAGCTCGACCGCCTCGTCGACCTCGAGTGGCGGCAGGTCGAGCTCGACCTCCCCTTGGATCCGGATCGCTTCCCGGCTCGTGACGAGCAGGCGCAGAGCGGGTGTGCCGGCGACGAGCTCGGCCAGCGGTCGCGCGGCGGCGGGAAGGAGTTGCTCGACGTTGTCGAGCAGGAGCACGGTTCGCTTTTCGCCCACCCGGGCGGCCACGGCGGCGACGTCCGCCGTGGCGGCGCCGAGCCGTTGGGCCACCGTCGGCACGATGAGCGCGGGGTCGCGTAGCGGCGCGAGTGGAACGAAGAGCGTGCCGCCGTCGGCCTCCTCGGCGAGCAGCCGGGCTAGCTCGAGCGCGAACCGTGTCTTGCCCGTCCCACCCGGACCGACGATCGTGAGCACGCGTGGGTCGCGCTCGAGCACGAGCGAGACGCCGTCGAACAGCTCACGCTCCCGCCCGAGGAACCGGGTGGCCGGTGTCGGAAGGTCAAGGGCGCCGGGAGTTCGCAGCACCGGGAATGCGTGCGACCCGAGCTGGAGCAGGCGGACCGGCCCGTCGAAGTCCTTCAGCCGGTGCACACCGAGATCCAGCACCGCGGAGCCCGAGGGAAGCAAGGCGTGCGTCGTCTCACTGATCAGCACCTGGCCGCCGTGAGCGAGCGCAGCGATCCGCGCACCACGATGGACGTCGACTCCAACGTACCCCTCGTCCGTCACAGTCGGCGTGCCCGTGTGCAGGCCCATGCGCACACGGATCGGGCCCGATGCCAGAGCGTCGTTGCCCGCAATCGCCGCTGCCGCCGCTCCCTCCGCGGTCGGGAACGCAACGAAGAACGCATCACCCTGGGTATCAACCTCGACACCGCCGCGTACAGCAAACGCGTCTCGCAACATGTGGCGATGCTCGGCGAGCGCCGTCGCGTAGGGCTCGGGGCCGAGAGCATGAAGCAGCCGCGTCGAGCCCTCGATGTCGGTGAAAAGGAAGGTGACGGTTCCGGAGGGGAGATCGCCCCGCACGGGCGTCATCATGCGCCAAAGCAAGGTCTACGTCACGGGAGACGAGCGCCTTAGTCGGCCGCCACGACAAGCCGGCGGCCGACTAAGGCGCCCGGAGGAGGAGGGGCGGTAACGCCACAATGAGGCCTAATTGCAGCTGGTTGCGATTGCTCCGGGCGTGCTTGCCTTCGGATCAGCCGGCGACGTACGCGACCGTCGATCCTTCCGCCACGCGCGTAATCCGTTCACGCAGCACCAGGTACTCCAGATGCGCACGCGACTCGGCGAGAGCGAAACGACGCAGGACGCCCGGTAACGCACTGGGAAAGAGTCGCAGGGATACTTCGTACGCGGTGCGCGGGTTGTCGTCGACTGCAGCCGTTGTTTCGTCGAGACGGCCGTCGTGATGCGCGATCAGCTCTCTCGCCCGCCCAACCGGGTCCCCGATCGTCGGTCCGTGGCCGGCGTAAGCGATCCTCGGCGCGAGCTCGACGATGCGCGTGAGCGAGCTCAAGTAGTCGCCCAGTGGATCTGGGCGCGCCTCGGGATAAAGACCGACGTTCGGGCTGATGGTCGCGAGGAGCGCATCGCCCGCGATCATGATGCCGTCGCGCAGGAGGCAGAGGTGGCCGTCGGCATGTCCCGGCAGATGCACAATCTTCCAGCCGTCGACGTGCTCACCGGGGACCAGTGGCTCCGGGTCGCGCGCGTAGTGGACAAGCCGCGCGAGCGTGCCGCTCTCCCGCCGCATCTCGTCGGCGGCCTCAGCCGGCAGTCCGTGCTCGAGCATGTAAGCGACCAACCGCTCCGGCGAGCGCTCAGGCCCCCACGCGCCAACGCACTGCGCGT
Organism: Gaiellaceae bacterium; assembly: GCA_041493175.1. GTDB lineage: Bacteria > Actinomycetota > Thermoleophilia > Gaiellales > Gaiellaceae > 3-1-20CM-4-69-9. Next base: position 3,923 of record JBGPYI010000054.1, read on the forward strand.
AGTCCTCGCGCCCTTGCAAAACAGGGGCGCCGGTGAGGTCGGCGAGCACCGCCGCCGCGCCGACGTGATCGGGATGGAAGTGGGTGATCACGATCCGCTCGACTCGACCGTCGAGCTCGCGGCGTGCAGCATCCCACCGTGCCGCCGCATCCTCGACACCGAGGCCCGTGTCGACGACCGTCCAGCCGCCGCTCGCCGCGCGCAGTGCGTAGCAGTGGACGTGGTCGATCCCGAGCGGCAGCTCGAACGTGAACCTGACGATTCCGTCGCTTACTTCCGTGGCGTGCATGACATAGCGTTCGTACCATGCACGGCGCCCCAACGCAGCGGCTCTACGTCGAAGAGCACGGCGAGGGCGAGCCGCTGCTGCTGATCGAGGGGCTCGGCCAGTCGATGTGGGCGTGGCGCGAGCAGGTTCCTGTCTTCGGGCGTCACTACCTGACGATCGCATTCGACACGCGCGGCACGGGCCGCTCGCTGGTCCCGGACGAGCCGTACGGCATCGACGAGCTTGCGCACGACGCCGCAGACATCCTCGACGGACGCCCGGCCCACGTCGTCGGGCTGTCGATGGGCGGATACGTCGCGTTGACCCTCGCGCTCGCGCAGCAGAGGCTCGTTCGGTCGCTCGTACTCGTCGCAACCAGTGCCGGCGGGCCCGACCGTGTGCCACGTCCGAAAGACGTGCGCGACGCATACGCGGCGGCAACCGGTTTGCCGTTCGACGTGTACGGACGCAGGACGATGCCGTTGACGTTCTCGCCGGGTTGGGCGGAGCGGAATCCCGAGCGGTTCGAGGAGCTCCTCGCAGCGCGACTGGAACATCCCACGCCGGACGAGACACTCGATGCGCACCTGCAAGCGTGCTACGGGTTCTACGGCCGAGGGTGCGAAGTGGAGCGAATCGACGTGCCCACGCTCGTCGTGCACGGTGACGCCGACGTGATCGTCCCGGTCGAGAATGGACGCCTGCTTGCGTCACGGCTTCCGAACGCTCGTTACGTCGAGCTTCCAGGCCGTGGGCACAACGTCCAGCTCGAGGATCCAACGACCGTCAACCGGCTCGTACTGGAGTTTCTCGCGGAGTGAGCGTCTACCGCACTCCCGACGAGCGCTTCTCCGATCTGCCGGACTATCCATTCGCGCCGCACTACGGCGAGATCGACGGCCTGCGGATGCACTACGTCGATGAAGGCGACGGCGATCCCGTACTGCTGTTGCACGGAGAGCCGACGTGGTCGTTCCTCTACCGCAAGGTGATCCCACAGCTGGCACCCATCGCGAGAGTGGTCGCGCCCGACTACCTCGGCTTCGGCCGCTCCGACAAGCCGGTCGACCGCGACTGGTACACGTACGACGCGCACTACGGGGCGATCGAGCGGCTCGTCGAGGAACTCGACCTGCAGCGACTGACCCTGGTGATGCAGGACTGGGGTGGCCCCATCGGATTCCGACTTGCGGCGACCCAGCCGGAGCGCGTCGGCCGGCTCGTCGTCATGAACACGGGGATCTATTCCGGGCGCCCGCCTTCCGAGACTTGGCTCCGCTTTCGCGAGCTCGTGCGCAGCGTCGGCACCGACTTTCAGCCGGGAAGGCTCGTGCAGATCACCTGCACCCGGGAGCTGTCAGAGGAAATCATCGCCGGCTACGACGCACCGTTCCCGACGCCGTACTCCAAGACAGGCGTACTCATGTTTCCCGAGCTGGTGCCCACCGAGCCGGATCATCCGGCTGCGGAGACAATGCTGCGCGTGCGCGAGGTGCTGAGGACTTGGAGGAAACCTGCGCTCGTCCTGTTCGGCGACTCCGACCCGATCTTCTCGCCACGGGTGGCAGAGCGGATCGCCGACCTCATCCCGGGCGCGGAGCCGGCCCAGACCGTCGCCGGCGCGGGTCACTTCCTTCAGGAGGACGCCGGCGAGGAAGTCGGCGCCCGGATCGCGGACTGGTTGAAGTCACAGCGCTAACTCCGCCATTGTCCGCAGCGACGTGACGTCCCGGGTGGCGACGAGCAGCGTCGTTGCGCCCGACTCGCGCCAGGCCTCGAGGCGGTCGCGGATCCGCTCGGGGGGGCCGACAAGTGAGACGTCGTCGATCAGCGCGTCGGGGACGGCTGCAATCGCCTCCCGCTGCTTGCCTTCGAGATACAGCTCCTGGATTCGCTCGGCCTCGGCCTCGTAGCCGTAACGCCGGAAGAGCGCGTTGTAGAAATTCGCTCCGCGTGCGCCCATCCCGCCGATGTAGAGCGCAAGCAGCGGTCGCAACATGTCGCGCGCCGCTTCGAGGTCGTCCGAGACGACGACGTTCACCGACGGCGCGATATCGAAGCCGGCGCGTGGTTCGTATCCGAACGCGTCGCGTGCGCGCTCAGGCGAGAAATAGATCGGCAGCCACCCGTCGGCGATCTCGAAGGCGGTGCGCACGTTCTTCGGGCTGAGCGCTGCGAGGTAGATCGGAATCGACTCGCGCAGCGGCCGGACGAGCAGCTTCAGTGGCTTGCCGAGACCCGTCGCGTCGTCGCCGGAGTACGGGATGTCGTATTCGTCCCCATGGAACTCGAGCGACTCGCGCCGCAACGCTGCACGGACGATCTGGACATACTCGCGCGTCCTCGTGATCGGCTTTCCCCACGGTTGCCCGTGCCAGCCTTCGACTACTTGCGGCCCGGACGTGCCGAGCCCGAGGAGGAAACGTCCGCCGGACATGAGGTCGAGCGTCGCCGCCGTCATCGCCGTGTTCGCCGGAGTCCGTCCCGGGATCTGCATGATCGCCGACCCGATCTTGATCGTCGACGTCGTGGCCGCAAGCCAGGTCAGCACCGTGACCGCGTCCGTTCCCCACGCTTCCGCCGCCCACGCGGAGTCGTATCCGAGCCGTTCCGCTTCCTGGGCGAGCGCGATCAGCTCCAGCGGATTCGTCCCTGGGGGCGCATAGCCCATGTAGAAACCGAGGCGCACAACCTGCGATGCTAAACGGATGCCGGTGAATCGCCGTATCACCTTGGCCGCGCGGCCCGTCGGTTTCCCGCAGGAGTCGGATTTCGCGCTCGACGAGGTTGAGGTCGGCTCTCCCCAAGTGGGGGAGGTGCTCGTCCGTGTGCAGTGGGCCTCGGTCGATCCGTACCAGCGCGGACGGATGAGCGAGGCACGATCGTATGCGCCGTCACTCCAGATCGGCGACGTGATCACGGCGCAGAGCGTCGGGCAGGTCGTCGAAAGCAACGATTCGCGGTTTTCGGCGGGCGAGCTCGTCGTCGGGCAGCTCGGCTGGCAGGAATACGCGACCGCCCGCGCAGGCACGCTCCGCCGCGTCCCGCCCGAGCTCGACCCGCCGACGCTCGCGCTGCACGCCGTCGGCATGACTGGGCTCACCGCGTACTTCGGGCTGTTCGACGTCGGCAAGCCGCGGCCCGGCGACACGGTCGTCGTTTCCGGCGCGGCGGGTGCCGTCGGACAGATCGTCGGGCAGCTGGCGAAGCTCGCCGGTTGCCGAGCGGTCGGCATCGCGGGTGGGCCGGAGAAGGCGCGCGATTTGACCGAGCTCTACGGCTACGACGCGGCGATCGATTACAAGGGCGGCGACGTCGCAGAGGCGCTGCGCAACGAACGCGTCGACGTGTACTTCGACAACGTCGGCGGCGAGATCTCACAGGCGGTGCAGAGGCGCCTGAACGCCGGAGCGCGCATCGTCATCTGCGGGCAGATCTCGCAATACAACTCCGAGCGGCCGGAGCCGACGTTCCATCCGGGGCTGCTGATCGTGTTCCGCGCACGGATGGAGGGCTTCCTCGTCTTCGATTACGCACACCGCTTCGACGAAGCCACCCCCCGACTCGCGCACTGGGTGGCGAACGGAGACATCCGCTGGCGCGAGGACGTGACGGACGGCCTGGAGAAAGCTCCTCAGGCGTTCATCGGCATGCTCAACGGTGCGAACCGGGGGAAAGCCATCGTCAAGATCGCCGAGCGCGCCTAAGTAACTTCGGAACGGAGCACTTGCTTCGTCGTTAGCGAACGGGTCCCTTGGCCGAAAGCTAGAACCAGTGGTGGAGCCACCACTTCTCGAAGGCCACCTTGCCCCAGTGCAGCGTACGCCCGGGCTGCCTCAGCTTGAGTTCGGGGTCGGGCTCGGCGTAGAAGTCACCGCCGGCGAAGCCGGCTCTGCCATCGCCGAGCTCAATCCAGCAGTAGCCCTTGCCCTTGAACGACGCGTCGGACTTCCTCCCGAGGACCGCGTCCGCGATCTGCTCGGCTACGACCTTCGCCTGCGAGTGCGCGAACACGCCCGCCTTCGGCAGTGCCTTGCCGTTGGGCAGCTTGATCGTCGTCACGTCGCCGATCGCGAACACGCCGTCATGTTCAGTACGCAGCGTCTTCGGATCGACGTGGATGTATCCCGAGACGCCGAGGAGAGGAGACGATCGGACAACCTCCGGCGCTTGATGGGGAGGGATCCCGATCAACAGGTCGACCTGGTCGGATCGGCTGTCGGAGGACACGACCTCTCTCGTCTCGGGCCGCAGCTCCTTGAACGTGAACAGAGGGTGATAGTGGATGCCGCGCGCGGAAAGCATGTCGGCAATCGAGTCGCCGAGCGCGGGTGGCGCGACCGGCATCGGCATTTGCTCGGGCGTGAAGAGGTGAAGCTCAACTTTGCGACGGATCCCCTTCTTCCGGATGAACCACTCCGTCAAGAACGCGGCTTCGTAGGGGGCGGCGGGACACTTGTACGGCATCGCCGTGATCAAGATGCCGATCGTTCCGCCGCTGAAATCCTCGAGCGCGGAGTGGATCTGCGCGCAGCCCGGCGGGTCGTAGAGGTTGTAGGCCATCTGCTCGAAGCCGTCGACCGTCTCTGGGACGAGCTGGGCTCCCAGTGAGACAACAAGGGAGTCGTAGTTCAGGCTTCCTGAACCGGTGCGCACTCTCTTGCTCTCGAGGTCGATCTCCTCGACCTGGTCGTTCCGGAACTCGATCCCCTTCCTCTCCAGGCGGTTCAAGGGCCGGCGGAACTGGTGTTGGTGGCGCTGCCCCACGATCTGCCAAAGCAGCGACGGCTGGTAGACATGGTCTCGTGAGCGGTCTACCAGGACGATGCGGTGGCTGTTCGGGAGTCGTCGGCGCAGCTCGTGCGCGGCCACAAGACCACCGGTGCCACCCCCCAAGATGACGGTGCCGGCGGCACGGGAACCCCCTCGCCGCCTGATCGGCTTCCCAGCGGAAGGCTCTTCGTACATCTGCTGGATCGCGTTCGAGAAGCCCGACTCGTCGAACTCGTTCTCCGAGAAAACGACCTTGCCGTCCGGCCCCACGAGAACGCTCCAGGGAACCCAACCGTTCGTGAAGGCGCGAAACAGGGTGCCGTCGCCGTCGGCTATCACCGGGAACTCGAGCCCGTACTCCTCCTTCCAGGCCCGACAGGCTTCCTCCGTCTCGAACACGCCGAGGTACACGACCTCGAGACCGTCACCGGCAAAGCGCTGAAAGACGTTTCGAATGGCAGGAGACTCCTGCCGACAACCCAGTCAGGGTGATTTCCAGAAGACGAGAAGCAACCCGTTCGTGCCTTTGACCGGCAGACCCAGCTCCGCCACCGAGACGGTGCTCCCGGGCTCGATGCCCTTAGAGAGTCCTTCAACGACCTTCATCTGCCTGCCTCCAGCCGCTCAGACGTCCCCGAGCGCTGCTGAACCGCGGTATCCGCGCCCGCCAAGGGAACAATAGGTTCTCCGCGATCGTGCCGTATTCGCTCTGAACGCCGCCACGACATCACTACGCTCTGCTCGCACTCGGCTGCTGCCTCGTGTGCTTCACAGGGCTGCACAGGTCATTCTGAAATCAGTTCTAAGTATCTGCGGAACGGAGTACTTGCGTGCAGCGGGCGCTCGCGAGCTGGGTTCCTTCGACGTCCCTCAGGTCTGCAGCGCAGAAGACCATCCGCTTCGTGCGTTGCACGACGCGGCCCTCGGCGCGCAGCGTCCCGGGGCGCGTCGGACGGAAGAACTCCGCATGCAAATCCGCCGTGAGGAACGTCTCGCCGTCTTCGAGCACCGAGTGGCACGCGCCGCCCATGGCCGTGTCGAGCAGCGTCGTTACGAGCCCGCCGTGGACGATCGGTCCCGACGAGCCGTGGAAGCAGTAGTCCACCGTCGCGTCCCACTCAATCACCGAGACGCCGTCGGCCTGTTCGACACCACGGTAGCCGAGCGTCGCCCAGACGTGGGGCGACGCGGGCGGCGCCTCCACCCAACTCCGGCGGGGATCCGCCACCTATGTGGTCGGCACGGCGGGCTGTTGCGCGAACTGGTCGCGGAGCGCTGTCTTCCGGAACTTCCCGACCGCGGTTTTCGGAATCTCCGTCACGAACTCGATCCGATCTGGCAGCCACCACTTCGCGAACTGCGGCGCGAGGAACTCTCGTAGCTCCTCCGCGGTCGCGGAGGCTCCGTCTTTCAGTACAACC
>JBGPYI010000001.1:0-27216 GCA_041493175.1 Gaiellaceae bacterium
CGCCAAGAAGCGCAGCAGCGCCAAGAAGCGCAGCACCGCGAAGAAGCGCAGCACCGCGAAGAAGCGCAGCACCGCGAAGAAGCGGGGCACGGCCAAGAAGCGCAGCACGGCCAAGAAGCGGGGCACGGCCAAGAAGCGGGGCACCGCGAAGAAGCGGGGCACCGCCAAGCGCCGCACGGCGAAGAAGCGGACCACTGCCAAGCGCAGCACCACCAAGCGCCGCAGCACGGCCCGCCGCTCGACGGCGAAGCGCAAGACCGGCACCCGCCGGCGCACGACACGCCGCAAGACGCGGTAGCTCGAACATCAGCAGAACGAAAAAGGCCCCGCGCGAGCGGGGCCTTTTTCTGGCCGCAAGTCGTTGGACGCTAGGGACGGGCCAGTGTGATCGGCGGAGTCGTGAAGGTCTCCCAGTCGGCCGCGTTGCTCGCATTGCCGAGCGCCTTGAGGACGCTCAGCTTGAGGATGTAGCGCCCGTTCGGGACGACCTTGCGATGGTCGCCGTTCCCGCCGCCGTTGTCGTGCGATCGGGTGCCGTCCCAGTCGAACTCGAAGAAGGTCGTCGCCGTCGAGTTGCGGCCGAGGAAATCCTGCTGGGTGACGTAGTTGAACACCGGGTGCACCGCCGAGCCGTCCGCCTTGAAGACCTGGATGTTCAGCTTCCGCACCTGATGGTTCAGGTGGAAGAGCAGGATCGGGAAGTCGCTTCCCTGCAGCGTGAACGTGGCGCCGGCCCCACCGAGGCGGGAGATGCCGGCGCCGAGGCAGGCGTCCGCGCTCCCGGCCTTGATCTGGAACACGGCCGGCAAGCTGCAGTTGGCGGCGGTCAGGACAGGTAGCGACTGGTAGTCGCCGAAGAACCCGACGTACGGGACGCGCAGCGTCACGCCGCCGCCCTGCGGGGTCAGGACGACGTAGCCCCCGTAGAGGCTCTTGTCGCGCCAGGCGCCCGCCTGGATGTTCACGTTGACGGATGCACTTCCGCCCGCAGGGACCGTGACGCTCGGCGAGCTGAATGTCGCCGCGTTGGCCCCGCCGAGATACGAGAAGTTGAACGGGTAGACGGTCCCGGCCACCGTCGAAGGGCCGGTGCCGATCGTCGTGACCTCGGAGAGGTCATACGTGATCGGCACGGCGGCGCCGTTCGTGACCGTCAGCTGAGAAGCGCCACCGTTGCCCTCGCCGAGCGAGATCTTGGCGGGCGTGACCCAGGCCGGAGTCGTGACCGCGTTGACGATCTGCGCGAGGCCGGCACCCTGCCGCCAGGTCGGCTCGAGGCCCGCGGCCGGGGCGATGTTCACGCCCTTCGGCAGCGCGGTGTTCATGAGCAGTGTTCGCACCATCGCGGGTGAGATCTGCTTGTCCTTCGCCTGGAGCAGCAGCGCGGCGAGCCCGGCCACGTGCGGCGACGACATCGAGGTGCCGCTGATCGTATTGTGGCCACCGAACTGCTGATGCGGCCAGGTCGAGTAGATCTGGCCGCCGGGGCCGCCGATGTCCGGCTTCAACCCGAGCTCGGCGTCGGTGCCGAACGAGCTGAAGTCCGAGATGAGACCGGCAGTTGCAAGCGGCGCCTCGAGGACCTGGTCGGTCCAGGTCAGCGTGTGATTCGCCGCGAGGCCGCTGAAGATCGATGCGCCGTCGGCCGCGGTGATCGCAGCGACGGGGATCGTGACGGGCTCCGCACCTGCGGGGACCGGCGCGACCGTCGGGTTGAGCGCTCCGGCAACGTTGTTGTAGAGCACGACGCCGATCGCACCCGCACGCTGCGCGTTGATCGCCTTGTTGTAGAAGCCGCAGCTGGGCGCGGGGGGCGGTGGGCTGCCCCTGCGGATGAGAGCGATCTTGCCGGTCAGCGTTCCGGCCGCCGGCGCGTTCACGCAGCCGTCGCCGACCGTGGCCGGCGTCCCGGTCGCGACGAGCTCGGCGCTGCCCGACTGCGGCACGGTCGCAAGCGAGCCGGCCGCGCGGTTGTACGTGTAGAGCTTCGTGCCAACGCTGAACGCCGGCAGGGTCGCCTTCCTGTTGTCGAACGAGGCCACACCGATGACGTTGCGCCCAACACCAGGCGCGCCGGCCGACCAGAGCTGGCCGCCGTTGACGCCGCTGTTTCCGATCGAGGCGACGACGGTGACGCCCGCGCTGGCGAGGTTGTCGGCCGCGACGGCGGTCGGATACTGCGGCCAGTTGGTGAAGGACGAGCCGATGCTCATGTTGAGGACGTCTGCGTGGTCGGCGAGCGCCAGCTCCATCGCATGCACCATCACGTCGCTGTCCGTGCCGCCGTTGCAGCCAAAGACCCTGTAGGCAAGCAGCTGCGCGCCCGGAGCGACACCGACGACCTGACCGTCAGCCGTGTGACCCCGGCCGTCCGCCGCGGCGATGCCCGCCACATGCGTCCCGTGGGCGGCGTCCGAGGTGCCGGCGCCGAGAACTTCCGCGCGGTCGGCGACGTCGGGATCGCAGGGAAGAGGATTGCCATCCGGTTGCGGAACCGGCTGGAAGGCCGGCCCCGGGGTCGCGTTGTAGGCGTCACCGACGAGGTCGAACCCGCCGCGCACCTTGCATCCCGGGCCGAAGCAGCCGCCGAACTCGGGGAGCGTGTAGTCGAGACCGCTGTCCATGATCGCGATCGTCACGCCGGAGCCGTCGAGCCCGAGCTCGTTCTGCGCGATGTCCGCGCCCGTGAGCCCAACCGCGTTCTTCAAATCGATGTCGGAGCCGCCGCCGTTCTCTGAGACGAGATCGGGCAGCGACAGCGTCTCGACCGGGTAGACGGCCTTCACGCCCGGAACCGAGCGGAGCGTGGCGACCTGCGTGGGAGCCACGGAGACGGAGACGCCGTTCCAGAGGGAGTCGTACGCGTAGCGCTCGGTAAGCTTGACGCCGTCGGCGGCCGCATTGGCCTTGAACGCGTCGCGCTCGGCCTTGAGCGCCGCCTTGCTCGTGCCTTTCACCCCAGGCGGGCTTGCCAGCTCGACGAACCACTTGGTGGCCGTCTCGTTCGCCGCGCCGCCGATCTTGCCCATATTGGCGGATCCGTCGCCCGCACCAGCCGGTGCGACCGCAAGACAGGCGATGCAAAGAAGCGTAACCGCGAGCCGCAGAGTCCTACTCAAGTTCCCTTCCCCTTCCCTTCCGTTCCGTCAGTGTCAGAGCCCTGCCGAGACCCCCTCGGTAAGTCGGATCGTGGGAGATATCCAAACTCATGTCAAGCAAGCTCTACCCCTTTCGGGGCACGAAAAAGGGCCCCGCCGAAGCGGGGCCCTTTCCGTCTTGCAAGTGGTGCTTTTGCGCTAGCTGTTGATGCGCACGATCGTCGAGCCGACGGTCGAGCTGCCGTTGCCGTAGTCGATGGCTCCGAGCCAGCGCTTGCCCGTAGCAAGCCCACTCCAGCTGAGCGTGAGCGTGCTGCTGCCGCCGACCGTAGCCGAGGCGGGCAGGCCCGAAACGGCCATGTTCCCCGCATCCGCCGAGCCGAGCTTCCACACGAACAGCGTGTAGTTCGCATCGGGCCCATCGGTCGCGAAGCCGTGGACGTAGACGGTGTAGTCGCCCGCCGCCGGATCCGCGAGGTCGACCTGCTCGTTCGCATCGCCGCCGCCGCTCGAGCCGACCAGGGTCCCCCCGCTGTTGTACACGTAGAGGTCGATGTCGTCGTTGCCGTCGGTGGCGTCGTTGAACGTGGAGATGCGGGCCAGCGTGGTCCCGGCCGGGACGTTGATGACCGTCTTCGTCGTCCCGGGGCCGTCCTTCACGAAGTGGTCCGTGGGATCGTCTACGACGGTCTGGTTGAACGCGTCGGCCGGAATCAGCCCACGCTTCGCGATCGTGAGCGGGCCGTTGTAGCCCGTCGTGATCGAGAAGCTCGTGCTCCCACTCGCGCCCGTGCCGCTGAGACTCCCGGGTGCGGCGATCGCCACGGGGCGAATCGCAACGGGGCTGCGGACGCTGTGAGCACCGTCACTCCAGGTGATGAAACCCTGGGTGTAGGCGTTCAGCGTCGCGGTCGTCGTCGTGAACTGGACCGTGTACGACTTCGACTCGCCCCGGTTGAGGGTCAGGCTCGAAGGCGTGATCACGACGTCGAGCCCTGCGAGACCCGACTTCGAGACGTTGTACGTCGCAGCCGACGAGCCGACGTTGGTCACGGTCCTCGTGATCGTCTGCGTCCCCGCCAGGTCGCCGATGGCGATGGAGGGAAGGTTCAGGTCACTCGGATCGATCTTCAGGGTGGCGCAGCTCGGGCTGACGAGCTGGCCCGTGCCGCACAGGAAGCCGAAGTACTTCAGGAACCCGCCGCTCTTGTAGACGAGGCCCGGGTCGATGGCAGAGGTGCCGTTGACCTGGCCCGCGCCCTGGCTGAACAGGTTGCGGTTGGCAGCGCCGGGACGCAGGTCGACCGCGGTCGTGATCATCGCCGACTTGATCATGTCGGGCGTCCAGTCACGGTGTGCCTGGATCAGGTCGGCCGCGATCCCGGTGATGTGCGGGGCCGACATCGACGTGCCGCTCTCGAGGTCGAAGTCGCGACCCTGGTGGTTCGGGGGCGCAACTGCCGCCAGGACGTCCTGGCCCGGAGCCGTGATGTCCGGCTTGAGCTGGTCGCCGGAGGCGAGGCTCGGTCCGCGCGATGAAAACACCGCGATATCGGGCGCCGGAACGGCGTTGTTGATGACGCCCTGAGCGATTGTCGCAGTGGCCGTTGCACCGGCCAGGGCGATGTAGTTCAGGATCGTCGGGCGGTCGGTGTTCTGGATGTGCACCGTCGGGATCACGTGCAGGTCGGCGTTGAGCGAGTTGGCCGTCACGTTGGCCAACACCATCCCGACTCCGCCGGCACTCTTCACGACGTCGCTCTTCTCGACGCGCGCGTTGACGCCGCGGTCGCAGACCACGATCTTGCCGGCCACCTTGGCTGCATCGAGCGAGGCCGGGAAGCACAGCTTGGCGTCGGCGAGAGGTGCCGCCGCCGTCTTCACGTCACCCGCGTAGACGAGCGGCGCCGGACCGACGCCCGGCGTCAGCGATGCACCCGTGATTACGGTGCCGTCGCCGAGCGTTACCTTGCCGTCACCGCCGCGGGAGTGCGTGCCCGCTGCAACGGTCATCAGCCACGGGCCGGCGTGCGCGACGGTGCTCGCCGTCGGACCGCTGTTTCCGGCCGAGGCGGACACGAAGATGCCTGCATCTTCCGCGAAAAGGAACGCAACCTCAGGCGCGGAGAGGAAGCTCGTCGTCGAGCCGCTGATCGAGTAGTTGATGACGTCCACGCCGTCCGCGACGGCCTGGTCGATCGCTGCGACGAGGTCGGTGGTCGTCCCGCTCGCGGTGGAGTGGTCGGCCGACTCGTAGAGCGCCTTGTACACCGAGATCCGTGCGCGAGGCGCCATACCGCTGATCTTGCCGAGCGCGGTCGCGATCCCGGTTGCCTGCACGCCGTTGTTGCCGCCGGCCGTGCTGGCCGTGTGCGAGCCGTGACCGTCGAAGTCACGCGGCGAGAGGTACTCCTCCGGAATGATGTTGTCCTGCCCGTAGCCCGCGGCGAACCACTGTGCGCCGATGAGCTTCTGGTTGCACATCGAGGCGTTGAAGGCCTCGCCCGGCGTGCACTTCGCATGCCAGCCTGGAATCTGCTGGTAGTTGAGCTTCCCCTCGACGCCGTTCGGGTTGGAGCCCGTTCGGTCACTGAAGCTGAGGGCCTCCGGCCAGACGCCGGTGTCGACGTCGCCGATGACGACGTCCTCACCAGCCTTGCCGACGCCGCCGAGCTTGTCCCACAGACCGCCTGGCTGAGACAGGCCCAGGAACGACGGCGTCGTCGACGTGTCGACCGTGTAGGTCTGCTGCTTCTCGACGGTCAGAACGTTGGGAAGCGCCTCGAGCTTCGCGACTTGATCCTTCGACAACGTTGCGGCGAAGCCGTTGAAGCTGTAGCGGTAGTCGTAGACCTTCTTGCCGTTGCCGACTGCTGCCAGCGCCTCGTCGTGCTTCGAGTCGAGGTAGCCGACGTACTTCACGACGTCCGGATCACGGTCGTCGATCTTCTTACCCTTCGCCGGACGCGTTGCCTTGTAGCCCGGAACCCCACCGTCGTAGGCGACGACCGGGCTCTGGATCATCCGGACGATGTAGTTCGAGCTCGCCTGGTTGATCTTTCCCTGTGCCTTGGTGGCGTCGTCGTCGCCTGTGCGTGCGCTTGCCGAACCAGCCACAACCATCGTGGCGACAAGCCCGAGCGCGGCGACGAACGTTCCTGCGCGCCGAATCTTGCGCTTCAACATCTCTCCCCTCTCGCTTTTTCGTAGGCCGGCGCCTGCCAGCAGGCAACGCGCCTGAGCCCCCACTCAGACCGGGGATGGTCCCCAAATCTGTGCGAAAAGTCAAGGTCGATCGGTGAACCTGGAGGTAGGCAGCGGACTCGGAAAATGGGCGGTACTGGGCTCGAACCAGTGACCCCCAGCTTGTCGAGCTGGTGCTCTCCCAACTGAGCTAACCGCCCTGGAGAAGCGGCAAGTCTAGCCGAGGATCAGAAGATCTCCGGGCACCAGGGATGGCGGTCCCAGCGAAAGAGCGCGTCCGCCCGTTCGATCGCACCGGCTTTCAGCTCGACCACCCGGCCGGAGCGAAGGAGCGCGGCGAACGAGACGCCGCCGAGCAGCGCGGAGCCGAGCGACTGCACGGGCAGCGACAGCTCGGGTGCATCTTGGCTGCGCTCGGCCCGGCCTCCTGCCAGTTTCCACCGTCCCTCGTTCCACGGGCAGAACTCGTCCGCAACGTCGAAGACGATCGACCCGTCGCCCGAATACCTCCGGCCCGAGAGCGCCGAGCCGACGTCGACGAGCCGGACCCAGATTCCGTCGCCCATCCGGTAGCGCATGCGCCGCGGCGTCGCCAGCAGCAGGAACAGTGGATGGTCGGGCGGCAGAAAAGAGGACTTGACGGACGCGACCCAGTCGACGGCGAGCAGGTAGGCCCAGAGATCGCGCAGCGCTTCCGGCGACGTGCCGAGGGCCTCGAGGACTCGCAGCTCCGCATTCGTCGTGCCCGCCTCGAAGCCCGGTTTGTGCCGGTACACGGCGTAGCCCTCGACCGACCCGTCGCGCTCGTATGCGACCCAGCGCTTCGGACCAGCGCCGTCGCGGCGTTCCTCGGGATCGGCGATCTCGCGGTTCTCCCACCAGACGCTGTTCCGCGAGAACATGCCGGGCCACTCGGGCCGGATGCGCTCGAAGACCGGCGGGATCGCCTCCTGGGCCTCTTCCGGATCGATCAGCCGCAGCGTTCCCTGCGGCTCGAACGGGTGCGCGAATCCGGTGTGCTCTCGCGCGAGCGTGATCTCGCCGCAGAACGATGCAAGCCCGTAGCCGAAGCGGCCGTAGATCGACTCCTCGGACGCCCACAGCGCGGCGAGTGGTTCCCCGCGTTCGTGTGCATCGTCCAGCTGGGAGCGCATGAGGGCGCGCAACACACCGCGACGGCGATGGGTCGGCAGCACGCCGACGACGGTCACACCAGCGGTCCGAAGCTCGCCGCCGGGAACAGTGAGGTTGAAGTCGAACGCTCCCGCACCGCCGACGATCGCTCCGTTCGACCACGCCGCGTGCATGCGCTCGAGCGGCAGCAGGTCCGTGAAGCGCTGCATCCGCTCCTCGTTCGGGACCATGCCGAAGTACTGGCCGATCGCGAAGACCGCGCTCGTGAACTCGTCGAGGTCCTCGACAGGCCGGACGTCGAATGCCGTCAGAAGTCCTCCGGACAGTACGGCGGGCGGGACGTGCGGAAGAGGTCGCTCGCCCGTTGGAGCGCACCGGGCTTCAGCTCGCGCGCGCGCTCCGCCGCCCCGAGCTCGTTGAAGTCGAAGGCGCCGAGATAGGCGGAGGCAAGGTCGGCTGTGTCGAGCTCGAGGTCGGCTTCGTCGTCGGTTCGTTCCACCGTCTTGCCGATCCGCCAGCGGCCCGCGTTCCAGGGGCAGAACGAATCTTCCACGTCGACGACGACCGCGTCGTCGCCCGTGTACGTACGCCCGGCGAGTGCCGCCCCGAGATCGACGAAGCGGAGCCACAGACCCTCGGAGACCTTCAGGTGGAGGCTGCGCGGGTCGGTCACCATCAGAAAGAGCGGCGAGCCGGGGTCGAATTTCCCCTGCACGCGGACGACGAGGTCGATCCCGTAGACGAATCGGTAGAGCTCGCGCGTCGCCGCCGGTGACGTGGCGACCGCCTCGATCAGCCGAACCTGGCTCTGCGAGAACCCGTCCTGCCAGTCGGACTTGATGCGGTAGATCGCGTAACCGACCGGCTCGCCGTCGAACTCGAGTACGGCCGAGAACTTCGGGCCCGCCCCGCGGCGCCAGTGCTCCGGATCCGCGAGCCGAGCGAGTTCCCACCCGTCGGAGTCCCGTGCTACGAAACCCGGGATCTCGCGCCGGACGGCGTCGTAGACCTGCGGCAGCACCTGCAGCGCCTCTGCGGCATCGAGGATCCTGACCGCGCCCGTGGGGCCGGGATCGTCGCGGTACGAGAATCTCGCGGTCTCGCCGTCCATCGAGACCGCGGGCGCGGCGACTCCGTAGCCGAAGCGCCCGTAGATGAGGGGCTCGGACGCGTAGAGGATCGCCAGCGGCTCGCCGCGGTCGCGCAGGTCTTCGAGTTGCCGCTTCATCAATTCCCTGAGGATGCCGCGGCGCCGGTGGCTCGGGAGGACTCCGACCCAGGTGACACCGCCTGCGGCCAGCTCACCCCCTGGAACGGTCAGCCGAAACGGGAAAGAGGTAGTTGTGCCGACCGGCCGATCACCGTCATAGGCAGCGAACCAGCGGTCGCGCGAGAGCATCTTGCTGAACCGCTCGAACTCGCCCTCGCGTTGCTCCTCGCCGAACGCCGCCTCGCCGGCCTGCATGGCCGCACGCAGCTCGTCATCCGCCGGATTCCGGATCTCTACGGCCACACGCATGACCCTACGGAATGCGTTCGAGGGGGGCGTAGTCGAGCATCAGACGGCGCTCGCTTCCGTCCGCGAAGCGAACGGTGACGACGCCTCCGGCTTCGATCTGCGTCACGACGCCCTCGCCGAGCGTGCCGTGGCGGACCGAGTCCCCGGTGGAGAGCGAAGGAACGTCCTCGCGCGGCGCGACGCCCTGCGCGCCGTACGACGACCAGGATGCAGGCCGCAGACGTTCGCGTTCGATCGAGCTCGGCAGTTCGTCGAGGAAGCGCGAGGGGAGATTGTAGCCACGCGAGCCCCAGAGCGAGCGCGACGAGGCGTGCGTGAGCGTGAGCTGCTCGCGTGCGCGCGTCATGCCGACGTACGCGAGCCGGCGTTCCTCTTCGATCCCCTGCTCCTCGATCGACCTGCTGTGCGGGAAGATTCCCTCCTCCATCCCAATCAGGTAAACGGCGCGAAATTCAAGGCCTTTGGCATTGTGGAGCGTCATCAACGTGACGAGGCTCTCCTCCCCGCGGATCGCATCCTGGTCCGAGTAGAGGGAGATCTCCTGCAGGAAGTGGGACAGCGACGGTTCCTCCGCTGTCTCCTGGTACTCGCGCGTGACGCCGACCAGCTCCTGCAGGTTCTCGAGCCGCCCCAGGGCTTCGATCGTGCGCTCCGCCTCCAGTGCCTCGAGAGAGCCGCTGCGCTCGAGCGTGCGCTCGAGGAGCTCCGAGACGGGGAACTCGAGGGCGCCGGACTGCAGCGACTGCATCAGGGTCCGGAATCCCTCCACCGCCCTGAGCGGAGCGGCGCCGACTCCCGCCTCCTCCGCGAACTCCATGGCCTCCCAGAGCGAGCGTCCCTGCGCGTCGGCCCAGGTCTGCAGACGTGCGAGGCTCGAGTCACCGATGCCGCGCCGCGGTCGGTTCGCTATCCGCTGCAACGAGACCGCGTCGTAAGGGTTGTCGATCGCCTGGAGGTAGGCGATTGCGTCCTTGATCTCGGCGCGCTCGTAGAAGCGCGGGCCCCCGATGACCTGGTAGCCGACGCCCTGGCGAACGAGAACGTCCTCGAGCACTCGCGACTGCGCGTTCGTCCTGTAGAAGATCGCGACCTCGTCCCCGGAAAAGCCTTCTTCGACGAGCCCCGCGATGCCTGCGGCGACATACCGCGCCTCGGCGTGCTCGTCCTCCACCTCCAGCACGCGGACCGGCTCGCCGTCGCCGAGCTCGGACCAGAGCTCCTTCGGCTTGCGCTCCCGGTTGTTGGTGATGACGGCGTTCGCCGCCTCGAGGATCGAGTTCGTCGAGCGGTAGTTCTGCTCCAGCGCGATCGTGCGCGTGCCGGGGAAGTCGCGCTCGAAGTCGAGGATGTTGTTGATGTCCGCGCCCCGGAAGGCGTAGATCGACTGGTCCGGGTCGCCCACCGCCATCAGATTCTGGTGCTTCTCGGCGAGCAGTTGCAGCAGCCGGTACTGAGCGTGGTTCGTGTCCTGGTACTCGTCGACCAGGATGTAGCGGAACGCCTTCTGCCACTTCTCGCGCACGTCCGGGAAGCGTTCCAGGACGTCGACGGTGAGCATGAGCAGATCATCGAAGTCGACGGCGTTCGAGGCGAAAAGGCGGCGTTGATACAGCTGGTAGACGTCCGCAACCGTCTGGTCGTAGAACGACTGCACCTGGTTCGCGTACTCGTCCGGCGAGATCAACCGGTTCTTCGCGTGCGAGATCTGGTTGTGGATGCCACGCGGGGTGAAGCGCTTCGGGTCGCGCTCGAGCTCCTCCAGGCACTGCTTTACCAGTCGGATCTGGTCGGCCTGGTCGTAGATCGTGAAGTTCGAGCGGTAGCCGAGGCGCTGCGCCTCGCGCCGCAGGATGCGGCCGCACGCGGCGTGGAAGGTGAGGATCCAGAGCCCTTGGCCGCTGCGCCCGAGCAGCCGTTGCAGGCGCTCCTTCATCTCGCCCGCCGCCTTGTTCGTGAAGGTGATGGCGAGGATCTCGTTCGGCCTCGCACCGACCGCGTTGATGAGGTGCGCGACGCGATAGGTGAGGACGCGGGTCTTGCCGGAGCCGGCGCCGGCGATGACGAGCAGCGGCCCCTCGGTGGCAAGCACGGCCTCGCGCTGCGCGGGATTGAGGTCGGCGAGGTACTGCTCGGGCGAGGCGACGGCCATGGGTCGATGCTAGCGAGGCCCTCTTGACCCAGCCGAGACCTGTCTCGCCCACCCATGCCGACGCGAGCCACGGCGGGGACTGTCCCCAACAGGTCCCGCGCGGACACTGGCCAAACCGGCTCGAACGGCCATGGAGTTCGTGCCGAAACTGTGACTTTTCTTCCACACACGCCGGCTGCGGACACGCATAGGCTTCCGCTTCGTGCGGCTCGCGCTCATGATCGAGGGGCAGGAGGGTGTGACCTGGGACGACTGGGTCGCGCTCGCGTCGGCCTGCGAGGAGAACGGCGTCGAGGCCCTCTTCCGCTCCGACCACTACATCTCATGGTTCGACGAGAGTCGTCGCGTCCTCGACGCGTGGGCGACGATCGCCGGCCTTGCGGCGCGCACGACGAAGCTCGAGCTCGGCACACTCGTGTCCCCCGCGACGTTCCGGCATCCGTCGGTCCTTGCCCGCTCTGCGGCGACGGCGGACGAGATCTCGGGCGGCGGACGCGTGACGCTGGGCATGGGAGCCGGCTGGCAGGACCGTGAGCACGAGGCGTACGGGTTCGAGTTCGGCACCGTGCGCGAGCGCGTCGCACGGCTCGGGGAGCAGCTCGAGATCGTGCACCGCCTCCTCCACGAGGATCGCGTCGACTTCGAAGGGACGTACTATCGCCTCAATGACGCGCCGGGCCTACGCCGGCCCGAGCTGCCGATCCTAGTCGGTGGCAGCGCGAAGCCCGGCACCGCCGGGCCCGCGGTCAGATTCGCCGACGAATACAACGCCCTGTTCGGCACGCTCGACGAGGTCCGCCAGCGCAAGCGGGCGCTCGACGAAGCTTGCGAGCGCGGGGGCCGCGATCCCTCCACCCTTCACTACTCGCTGATGGCGCCCTGCGTCATCGGGCGCAACGAGCGGGAGGTGTCGGAGTCGGCGCGACGCATCGGCGCGCGCTTCGGACGGGACCCAGAAGAGGTGCTCGAGCGCCACCGGGAGCACGGCCCGGTCGGGACGATCGCTCAGGCGGTCGAGCGCCTCAAGCAGATCGGGGACATCGGCTACGAGCGCGTCATGCTGCAGCACCTCGCGCACGACGATCTGGACACGGTGGCCCTGATCGGGCGCGAGCTCGCGCCGGCCGTCGCGTAACCGCTCCGTTGCGCGGCCCGCTCGAACGACTCTTCCCGAACCTCTCGCACGGACCGCGGGTGGTGACCGACTGGGTGATCACGATCGCGGGAGCGGTCCTGATCGTCCTCGCCGTCAAGGCCTGGGTCGTCAATCCGTATCGAATTCCGTCTCCATCGATGGAGCCGACACTCCACTGCGCCCGGCCCGAGCCCGACTGTGAGGCAGGCAACTCGGACCGCGTTCTGGCCAATCGGTTCATCTACCACTTCCACGCCCCGAGGAGAGGCGACATCGTCGTCTTTCACGCGCCGGACGCGGCCCGTCGCGAATGCATCGGCGGCATCTTCGTCAAGCGGATCGTCGGCCTGCCCGGCGAAGTCTGGTCGGAGCGAGACGGCGTGACGTACATCAATGGGCGCCGCCTTGCCGAGCCGTACATCGCTCCGGCACGCCGCGACCGCGACACGAAAGAGCTTGTCGACATTCTGCCGGTAGGCACGATGCGAAGGATCCCGCCACGGATGTACCTGGTGGAGGGAGACAACCGCGCGCACTCGTGCGACTCACGAGTCTGGGGGCTCGTGCCGCGCGCGAACATCATCGGCAAGGTCGTCCTGACCTACTGGCCGCTCAACAGGCTCGGCACGCCGTAAGAAAGAGCCCCGCCGAGGCGGGGCTCTCGACCGGACGTGATGCTCGACCTAGTAGTCCTCGCGAACGACCGTCCGGCGCCGCCCCTCGGCAGGGCCGCCGAAGCCGCCCCAGCTCGACCAGAAGATGAGCGAGAGCAGTGCGCCGATCGCGCCCACGGCGAGGAGGATCCAACCGATCGTGTGGATCTCGATGCCGCTGACCGTGGCGTTGACCGCCCAGACGAGGACTGCTCCGACGGCGATGAGAAGAAGGCTGACCCCCATACCCATGATTTCGTCTCCTTTCCATAGGACAGCGGAGAGGAACTCTCCATGTCTGCAGGGAAACGTCGAAACCCGCTGCGAAGATACGGGCTGTGGAGGAGCTCCAGGAACGACGCGCCTACCTGTGCAGGCTTACCCCGCCCCGAGCGCTCGAATCGCCGCAGGAAGCGCATGAGTTCCTCAGGGACCGTGGGATGCTCACGCGCACCCCGGACTCGGCGCTGCCCAGCTTGTTCGAGGCATGTCACGAGGAGCCGTACGCCGCCGGCAGCCGCGGCTTCGGCTCCTGGCCGGCCACGAAGTACCCGTGGTACTTCGAGCTTGCGGAGCGACCGGACGTGCACGAGCTCAAGATCCACAACGGCAAGTCGATCCTGCTCACGGACGAGAGCCTCGCCCTGGTCGACTCGATCTGCCGCTCTGAACTCGCGCGGATGGAAGGCGAAGCCGAATGGGCACCGGTGCTCACCCACCTCGCGGCAGCCGGCCCGTCGACACTCGACGACTTGCAGACCGAGCTGGGCCTCAAGGGGAGGGAACTGAAGTCGTTGCGCGCACCGCTCGAGCGTTGCGGGGCGCTGGTTGCCCGAAGCCTGCGCGTCCGGCTGCCCGACGGTGGGCACCGGCATACGAGCGAGCTGCTGCGCTACGACCAGGCCTATCCCGATCCGCGCGGCGAAGGCGGCATCGAGGAGCTCGTCGTCGCAGCAGTGCGCGCCGCAGTTGTCGCACCGGACCGCGAGATCACTCGCACGTGGTTCAGCTGGCGGTGGCTGTTCGACGACCACCTGGTCGAGCGGCTCGTCAGCGAGAGCCGGCTCGAGCGGATCGAGCCGGGCTGGGTGACAGCTCCAGCGTCCGCGTAGCGCGAAAGCCGGCGAGGAAGCGCCGGTCGTGCGTTACGAGGAGAACCGTCCCGGGGAAACCGTCGAGCGCGCGCTCGAGCTCCTCGATCGCCGCTACGTCTAGATGGTTCGTGGGCTCGTCGAGGACGAGACAGTTCACGCCCCGAGCAGCGAGGAGAGCAATCAAGGCGCGCGTGCGCTCGCCGGGCGAGAGCGAACCTGCGTCGCGCAGTACGTGGTCGGCGCCGAGGCCGAACTTCGCGAGCAGCGTGCGGGCCGCTTCCTCGTTCACGCCCCCGGCCTTCGTGAATGCCGGCAGCAAGGGTCCGTGCGCGAGCTCGCTGCGCTGCTGGGCGACCTCGCCGAGCACGACGCCCGGGCCGAGCCGGCGCGTGCCTTCCACTAGGGGCACTCGTTCCAGGATCGCGTCGAGCAGTGTCGTTTTGCCGCTCCCGTTCGGGCCGACGATCGCGAGGCGATCGGCCCAGGAGAGCTCGAGGTCGAGCGGGCCGAGCCGGAACGAGCCGCGCTCGACCACCGCACCCTCGAGTCGAACGACGACATCGCCGCTGCGACTCTGCGGAGTCAGCTCGAGCCGGAGCTCCCACGGCTCGTACGGCTTGTCGACTGCGCCGAGCCTTTCGATGCGGGCGCCGATCGACTTCTTCACGTCCTTGGTCTTCTTCTTCTTGCGACCCTGGCCGTAGCCCCGCTCTTCCCAGAGCTGCATCCGTCGCAGCTGCTCCTCGAGGCGGGCCTTCGCCCCCTCGTACACGCCGTAGGCCTCTGTTTGGCGGCGCAGCGCATGGGCGCGTGCCTGCTCGTACTCGCTCCAGCCTCCGGCGAACTCGGTCGCGTGATGCGTCCACTCGTCCAGTTCGACCACGCGCTCGACCGTGCGGTCGAGGAAGTCACGGTCGTGCGACACGACAACGACCGACGCTGGGAGATTCAGGACAAACTTCTCCAGGCGGTCGAGCCCTGCGAAGTCGAGATCGTTCGTGGGCTCGTCGAGCAGAAAGACGTCGAAGCGTGCAAGCAGCACGGCGGCCAGCTGGGCGCGCGCAGCCTCGCCTCCCGACAGCGCGCCAAGCGGTGCATCGAGCGGCGCGTTCAGACCCACCTCCGCGCAAACGGTGGCGGCGCGGGCATCGAGATCGCCGCCGCCCAGCATCAGGAAACGGTCGAGCGCGGCGCCGTGACGTTCCGCCAGCTTCGGCTCTCCCTGGAGCCGTCGCGCAAGCTCGTCCATCTCCGCCGCCGCCGCCGCAACGCCTGTGCGGCGTGCGAGGTACGTGCCGAGCGACTCGGCGGAACCCGCGTCCCGCTCCTGAGGCAGATAGCCGGCGGTGAGATCAGGGGGCAGGCGGCGCACCGTGCCGGCGTCGGGCTCCTCGAGGCCGGCGAGGATGCGCAGCAGCGTGGACTTGCCGGCGCCGTTCGGGCCGACAAGGCCGATGCGGCTGCCCGGCGGCACGACGAGCGTGACCTCGCTCAGAACGAGCTGCGCTCCGTGGTTCTTCGTAATGTTGGCTGCGGCGAGCGTGCCGCTCGAACGTTGCAAGAGGACCTCCTAGGAAGGCGGAGCGGAAAGGTGTGTGTCTCGCCTAGGCCCTCATAGAACGGCGCGCAGCGCCGCCCACGATGCTAGCGGAGCGGAAGCGGCTTGCGAGCGAGGGCGGACAGCACCTGTGAGGTGACCCACACCGGCGTCGCCGTGTACCGCAGGCTGTAGCGGTAGCTGCCGTCCGGGCGTCGCAATCGCGACAGGTAGCGGAACGCGGCCGGCGGCGGCTTCGTGCCTGCGGCGAGGAAACCCTGGATCGCAACGGCGGTCGACTGTGCATCGGATCCCCTCCCCCGCGCAAGCTCGAAGCCTCCGTCCTGCCGCTGGAAGGTGCGCAGAAAGGAGAGAGCGCGCGTCACGGGTCTGCCGCGTACGCCGGCAGATCGCAGCGCCTGAATCGCGAACGCGGTGTCGTTGGAGTCGGGCCGAACACCTCGCGCCCACGCGAAGCCGCCGCTCGGTGTCTGCGACCGGAGCACGTACGTCACGAGGGCGCGCGGCACCGGCTTGCGCGCCTGCCGCCGGGCCAGGATGTCCCAGACCGCCTCGTTGACGGCCTGCGGGCGGTCCGGCAGACGTGCGAGCAGGGGACCCGCATCGTGGCCGAGTGCGGATTCCGAGAGAGCGACGAGCGCGAGCGACGTCGGGCTCGCCGACTCGCGCTCGTGCGCCACGAGATACGACAGTGCGTTCCCCGCGTCAGCCCCACGCGCGCGGAGGCCGAGCACCGCCCAGGATGTGAGCTCGGGGGCCGAAGATCCGCCCGGCTCCGCGAATCCGCCGTCAGCCTGCTGCCGCGACTGGACGTACGAGACGGGGCCGGCCGCGATCGCGGCGGCGACGAGGACTGCGGCTAGACCCACACGACCTCCGTGTGCAGCTGGCGGCGGTAACGGTCGAGCAGGCGGCGCAGCTCCGGTCCGGCCGCCAGCGCGATGACGACGTTCCCGATCGCGTGCGCGAGGTCAAACGGAAGCCCGCGCCCGTGAACTGCGACGAAGGTCTGCCAGGTGTGCACGTCGTAGAACGCGAGCCAGTTCCAGACGTCCATGAACGCGCTGAAGGCCATGCCCAGCACGAAGCAGAACGCCGCGAGTGCATACCGGCGTCGCAACAGAGCAGGTGCCAGTGCGCCGGCAACACCGCAAGCACCCCATGCCAGCATCTGCCAGGGCGTCCACGATCCCTGGCCGAGGAAGAAGTTCGACACGAACGCCGCGACAGCGCCGACCGCGAAGCCACTGCGCGCGCCCAGAGCCGCACCGGCGACGACGGTGATCACCGTCACGGGCTGCACGCCCGGGATGGCGGCGAACAGCACGCGCCCGGCGGCAGCAGCAGCGCCGAGCGTCGCGATCAGCACCAGCTCCTTCGAGGAGTCGGGACCCCGCTCGAGCCACGCAATGCCCGCGGCAAGAATCGCGAAGGCGACGAGCAGGAGAGACAACCCTTCGTGTGTCCGGTCGATCGCACTCCACATCGCGGCCGCGAACGTAACCGCCCCTGCAACCAGCAGTGCGGTCCTAGACAAGAGCCGGCTCCGGTCCGAGGACGACCGTCCGATCGGCAACGGCACGTGCGAACTCCTCGTCGTGCGTGACCACGAGCGTTGCCCGGCCGGCTGCGTCACGACGGAGGAGTGCGGCCAGCGCCTCCTTCCGGACCGGGTCGACGCCGCGGGTCGGCTCGTCCAGCACGAGCAGATCCGGCTCGACAGCGAGGACGGATGCGAGCGCAAGCCGCTCCCGTTCCCCGGTCGAAAGATCGCGCGGATGCCGCGCCTCCAGTCCGGCGAGGCCAACCGCCGCGAGCCACGAGCCGGCACGTGTGCGGTCGCCGCCCACTCCGAGCGCAACTTCCTCGTCTGCGCGCTCGCGCACGCAGTAGCGGCTCGGGTCCTGCAGGAGCATCGCGGCCCGACCATGACGTTCCACCTCGCCTGCCACCACGTCCAACAGCCCCGCGGCAAGCTTGGCGACGGTGGTCTTTCCGGATCCGTTGCGACCCGCAAGCGCAACGATCTCGCCGCGCCGCAGCTCCAGGTCGAGGCCTTCGACGACCGGCACACCCGGGCGATACGCAAAGCGAACGCCGTGCAGGCGGCATAAGCACTCGCCACCGTCCAACTCATCCTCCTCGCCGTCCGACTCGGAAAAGCCGAGCCAGCTCGGTCGGTCGGCGAGCCAGCGTTCTGCCGCGGCCGCTGGAGCATCGAGAAGCAGTCGCCCCGCTTCAAGGAAGAGGACCCGGTCGGCGTGCTGGAGCACGCGCCGCGGTCGCTGCTCCGTGATCAACACCGCGACCCCGAGTCCGGCGACGAGGTCTAGGAAGGCCTCGGCCCCTTCAGGGTCGAGCTGAGACGTCGGCTCGTCGAGAAGCAGCAGCCGCGGGCCGAGCGCCAGAGCCGAGGCGAGGCACACGCGCTGGAGCTCGCCGCCGGAGAGCTCGGCCACTGCCCTGGAGGCGAGGTGCTCTACACCGACCGCCGCCAGAGCCCCGTGCACGCAGCCGAGGATCTGCCCGGGCGCAGTGCCAAGATTCTCGAGCCCGAAGGCGACCTCCCGCGCCACCGCCGTGAGAACGACCTGCTGCTCTGGATCCTGGAAGACCGTGGCAACCGTGCCCGCGAGCTCCGCGGGAGCCACGGTTCGCGTGTCGAGTCCCGCGACATGGACCCGACCTGAAAAGCGGCCACCGTGAAAGTGCGGGACGAGTCCCGCAAACGCCCGCAGCAGCGTCGACTTTCCAGAGCCGGATGCGCCGAACACGGCGACGAGCTCGCCCTCGCCGATCTCAACGCACACGTCGTCGAGCGCGGGATAGACGGAGCCCGGATACGCGAAAGTCAGGTGCTCGGCGCGCGCTAGAGCCACAGCGCTCCGATCACGAGCGTCCCTGCCGCGGCGAGGACGGCAGCGCTGTCCCGCAGACGCCAGGGCGGTGAAGGAGTGGTCGTGCGGCCGGACCTCCCGTAACCGCGGGCCTCCATCGCCTCTGCGAGGTTGAGCCCTCGTTCCAGCGAGCTCGCGAGTAGCGGCGACAGCAACGCGGCGCGTCCGCGCACTCCGGTGACCTCGACTCCACGGCCGCGAAGCGCCTCGACGAAACCCGCCGCGTCGCGTTCCAACGTCGGCATCAGCCGGGTGGCGAGCGCCGCCGGGCGCGCGAACCGGGCCGCTTGTAGCAGACGATCGTGATCGAGCAGGAGCGCGTACGCAGCGAACGCGAGCCCAACTGCGGCGAGGCGGAGCGCGTTGAGCGCGGCACTCGCAAGCTCCTCAGTGGTGACGTCGAGCTGGCCGAGCACGGGAACGATCGGGCCGGTCCAGAGCGGATGTGAGCCGATCGTCTCGATCAGCGGCGTCAGCACGAAGAGCCCGAGCCCGGAAATGCCCGTGCCGACGAGGTACAACCTGCGCCGTCCGCGGGGGGCACGCAGACAGACGAGGAAGAGCGTGCCTGCGATCAAGCCCGCCCCCCAGGCGTGCGTTGCGAGCAGTGCCCCGGCCGCGAGCGAGGCGAGCAGGGCCAGTGCGGCGGCCGGCTTCATCGGTTCACCTGGTAGTGCAACCGGCCGAAAGGCGGATTCCTGAGGAGCAATGCCGGGTCACCTCGGAAGCGCAACGAGACAGGATCTCCGGGTCCCGTGCCGTGCCTCAATTCGGCGGAGAAGAGCGGCGTCGCGCCGGCCGTGCCTGGGACGAGAACGAGGAGGTTCATCCGCGATGCGTCCGGCAAGGTCGGGCTGGCCCGGCCACCGAGGAGCTTCGCGAGGCGCTCCGCGACGCTCCGCTGGTGAGGGCTGAGATAGACGACGCGTGCCGGCAGTCTCCGGCCTGCGTACCCGTGCAAGAACGGCTCGGGAAACGCGCCGACAACCACCGGCTCGCGCATGTGCGTCTGCCACGACCGAAAGTCCCACCATTCGACGTCGCCCGGTCTCAGGCGGTATTCGGCGGCGCTGCGATCGCCCTCGTAGCCGTTGATGAAGTAGAACCAGTCGCGTCGCGACGACAGGGAACCCACGACGCCGTCGATCGCCTGCACGTAGCGCCCTCCGTAGCGCGTGTCGATGTCGGCGGCGCGGTCGAGCGCTTGCATCGCGGTCAGGCCAGACGGCACCTCCTTCTGCAGAATCACGTGCAGGCCCTCGTCACGCGTGATCCAGAGCGTCGCCTTGCCGCCGTCCTCGCCACCGCAGCCCGCGAGGACTGCGACGGCGAGGACGAGGACAAGCCGTCTCACGCCAGCGCGTTCGAGCGCACAGCTCCGCCGAGCATCGCGCGCACGAGCAAGCCTCGATGCACTCCGACGCAGCCGACAGCCGCCTGCGTGGACCCCTGAGTCTTCACCGTGCGCTGCCCGACATGAAGGACGGCACCGAGCGCCGGGGTGAGCTTGCCGTTGTCGTCCTGGGACAGGACTCGGTAGCAGGGCGTCTTGCCGACTCGGGAGAGGACGAGGGTCTTTGGTCCGCCAGCAATGCCGAACTGCGCCCAGTACCACAGCACCGTGTCTCCGTTGGCGAGACGCACTTGATCAGCTCCGACGGGAGGCGATGCGCCGTTCACCTTGAAAACCCATCCCGTTTGGCCGACGGCGGCATAACGACCGACCTGGTCCACGTACGGGCCGAAGCCGCTCTGAGTCACGTGGTAGTAGAACTCGCCGAGGACGCTTGCCGATTCGAGTGCGTCGAGCGCATTCTCGGGCAGCGCATTTGCCCGAGGGGAAGTGACGTCGATGAGCGGCGCAGTGGCCCCGAAGATCGTTCGCTCCTTGCCTTCCACTCGGACGTGCACCTTCACGGCGAATGCAGCCGGCACGACGAGCAGCGCAGCGACGAGAGCCGCCACGACGACGATGAGTCGGTGAGACACGAATCCTCCTTCCGCGAGGGGTTCGACTTCGCCGGCGGCGGAGGTCTTCTGACTCGGGGCTCCCTCCCTCGCCGCCTTCCCAGCCCGTGGGCCAGTGGCATGTGGCGCGGAAGCGTCTCCCCTTACAGCGGCGGGACCGTTCCGGACTTGCACCGGATTCCCTTGCCGCTCGCCGGTTGTCGGCCTGAGACTAGCATCGGGCCGCGATGGCACGATCGCGACTCCTGACGGTCTGGCTTCCCGTCGTCGCGTGGGCTGCCGTCATCTTCACGTTCTCCTCGATCCCGAGCCTCTCGACCGGGCTCGGGACGTGGGACACGATCCTCCGCAAGGGCGCGCACGTGACGGAGTACGCCACTCTCGGTGGACTGCTCTACCGGGCGCTGGGCCGGGAGGCGCTCGCGCTCGCGGTGGGCATCGCGTACGCGGCGACCGACGAGCTGCACCAGTACTTCGTCCGCGGCCGCCACGCCTCGCCCGTCGACGTCGCGATCGACGCAGTCGGGGTCGCTTTCGGGATGCTGCTCTGGCTCCGGCTGCGCGAGCGATGAAGGCGGTGGCGATCAGCCTCTCGGCGCTCGGCGACACCGAGCCGCTCTGGCACGACTGGCTCGAGGACGCGCGCCGCCGCTTCCGGGTCGACGTCAACGCACTAGATCAGGAGTTGCCAAATTGGCGAGAGCTGCTGGAGCGGTTCGCAGAGGAGCGCGCGCCGGTCTACTTCCGGCGGGACGCCGAGGTCAGCACCACGCTGCGGCAGCTGCGCGCAAGCGGCACGCGCATCGGCGTCTTCACAGATGCCCCCGCAGAGCTCGCGCGCGTCGCCCTATCCCATCTGGGCGCGGAGCGCCATGTCGAGGTCCTGGAGAGCGGCGCAGGTGCGCTGCAGCGCGTCTCGGAGGCCCTGGGCGACGGCGCAAGGGTCATCGGCACCCGCGAGGAGCTGCTCGCCGTAACATGACCCGGATGGAGCGGCATGACGTCGGCGACCGGCAGCTCGATGCTCTCCTCGAGCGACTGGACCGCCTCTGCGACGAGGTGCACACGCTCAACAAGCGGCTCGACTCCAACGATCAGCTGCTTCGTATCTCACGTGAGCTGTCGACGCTCAACGAGTCTCTGCAAACACTCGCCTACGCGGCGCTCGGACAACAGGCGCCGACGGTTCGGCGGCGTAGAACCGGCTAGTCCATCACAGCCGCACAGATCGCTGCGACGTGCCGGTGGTTCGTGCCGCAGCACCCTCCCACGACGCTGAGGTTCGGCAATCGTGTCTGCAACTCGCGGTAGTGGCGGGCGAGCGCCGCTGGATCTCCCGCGTCCAGCTCATCGGCCTCGTCGAGCTCAGCATGGCTCTTCTCCGAAGCGTTGGCGCGCAGACCCCGGATGCGACCACGCCAGCCGCCGTCCTCTTCGAGCACGTGGGCAAAGTGCGTGGGATGAGCGCAGTTGATCATGAAATAGGCGATCGAGCCCTGGGTCTGAGCATCGACTTCCTCGATCGCTTCTCTGAGAGATTGCCCACTCGGCAAGCGTCCGTCGGTCTCGACCGTGAACGAAATCACGCTTGGGATCCCCGCGCCCCGAGCCGCCCGAGCCACGCCGACTGCCTCGTCCGCATAGGTCAACGTCAGCGCACTGACAAGATCCGCCGCAGTGTCCGCGAAGGTCGCGACCTGGGGTTCGTGGTAGCGCTGCGCTTCTTCGGCCGTCATCTCGTTGTCGATGCGGTAGCCGTCACCGCGCGGTCCGATGCAGCCGCTGATGATCACCTGCGGCACACCGTTACCCGCTGTCGACCGAAGCTCCTCCAGGAGGGCGACTCCACGGCGATCGATGTCGGCGAGGGCCTCGGTCGAATACCCGAGACGATCACCCCAGTCGGGGTTTGCGCGCCAGGTCGGCGTGTCGAGCACGATCCCGACTCTGTGCTGCGCTGCGATCTCGAGGTAGGCGGTGTAGTACGTCCGCAGCGCCTCAAGGCCGCTTGCATCGTCCAGAAGCACGAAGGAGGCAAAATGCGGGAGGTCTATCCCGGCTTCGAAGATCAGCGTCGTCTCCATCCCGCCGTCGGTGATGAAGGTTCCTCCGGCGAGCTGAGGAAGTTGAGCTCGGTCGGCCATCCTGGCCGATCCTATGCCGCGAGCTTGAAGATGCGTCCGTTTTCCGTGGCGAGGTACAGCTCCCCCGCGGAGTCCTGGCCGAACGTCGTCAGTGACGCGACGCGGAACGGCTCGCGGCGCACGTCGGCGGCGCGGCCGTCCTGCACGCGCAGGCTCCACACGTTCCCGGAGCAGTAATCGCCGAAGAAATAGCGCCCGGTTGCAGCGGCTACGGCGCGGCCGTGATAGACGTAGCCGCCGGTCACGGAGCAGTTCCCTCCGTCGTGGCCGTAGACGTGGACCGGGCTCACGAGCTGACCGCCGCCAAGCTCCGTGTTCGAATAGCGCGCACGTCCCTCGAACACCTTCCAGCCGTAGTTGGCGAGGGTCGAGATCGACGCGCGCGGACGGTAATCGATCTCTTCCCAGTTGCCCTGGCCGACGTCGCCGATGTAGAGGTCGCCGTTCGTGTCGAACGAGAAGCGCCAGGGATTGCGCAGGCCGAGCCCGACCATCTGCCACGCCGAGCCGGGCCGAATCGGGTCGATGCGCAGCAGCTTGCCGAGCAGGACGTTCGGATTCTGCGCGCGGTTGCCAGGGTCTCCCGCCGAGCCGCCGTCTCCCATGCCGACGTACAGGATGCTGTTGGAGTCGAACTGGAGCTGACCGCCGTTGTGGTTCGCGTAGGGCTGACGCACGAAGAGCAGCTGTCGCGCGCTCGACTTCACCGCGCGGCCGTTTCGCGAGCGGAACTCGACCACACGCGTGTTGCCCTGACGATCCGTGTAGTTGACATAGAAGCGGTGGTTGCCGCCGTAGGAAGGATGGAACGCCACCGACAGCAGACCCTGCTCACCGCCACTGGCGACCCGGTCGCGAATGTCGAGGAACGTACCGCCCAGCTTCCCGTTGACGAAGTAGCGGATCCTGCCGACCTGCTCGACCACATACAGGCGGCGGGGCTCCGCCTTGTTCGAGGCGATCGCAGTCACCGCCGAAAGTCCGCGTGCGAACGGGTGGAGCGACAGCTCATGCTGGGCCTGTGTCGCGGGCGAGATCAGGGCCAGGGCTGCGAGGACGTATGCGAGCACGCGCTCCAAAGTACCCGCGGACAGGTACCTCGGATCGGTTCTTGGCGGAGGCCTTACCTAGTTCTTAAGCAGGACCTGGCGGAGCTCGTCTTCCTTGCCCGGCTGCAGGATGGCGAGCACCTGATCGCCCGGTCTGAGCTCGGTGGAGCCGACGGCGATCTCCGCCTTGCCGTCGCGCATCACCGAAATGAGGCGCGCGCCTTCGGGCAACCGCAGCTTCTCGACCGTCGTGCCCGCGCACGGAGACGACTTGTCGATCTGCACCTCGACGATCTCCAGGTTCTCCTTGCGCAACTCGAGCAGGTGGACGAGATCGTGCTCCGGAACCTCGTGCTCCACGAGGCCGAGGATGCTGGAGGTCGCGCACACGGTGGGCGAGATGCCGAGTAGGTCGAAGTGCGGCTGGTTGCGCGGATCGTTGACGCGCGCGATCACCTTCGGCACGCCGTACTTCTCCTTGGCGATCTGCGTGATCACCATGTTGTCCTCGTCGTCGCCGGTCAAGGCGAGCACCAGATCGGGCGGCCGCTTGACTCCGGCCTTCTCGAGGACGAAGAGCTCGGTCGCGTCTCCCTGCATCGCCTGGTGCTCGAACTCGGACTCGAGCCGCTCGAAGCGGTTGCGATCCTGCTCGATGATCGTCGCCTCGTGACCGTTGCGCAGAAGCGTGCGCATGACGTTGGCGCCCGCCTTGCCGCCGCCTGCAATCAGGACGTACACGGTTAGACCCGAGCCTCTTCGCGCGGCTGCGGAATGTCGCAGGAGCGCACGGCGTCGGTGAGCGCGTCGATGGCGGCGGAGGTCGGGCAGATCGTGCGCAGGCCACGCTCGCGGTAGAAGTCCGCGCGCGCGGGATCCAGGATCCGGACGACTGTGCACTCGATCCCGAAGCGCTTCTGTGCGACCTGGCCGATCACGAGATTCGTGTTGTCGCCGTCCGTCGAGACGACGACGGCGTCGGCTTCCTCGATGCCGGCCTCCCGCAGGACGACGCTGTCCATGCCGTGGCCCTGGACGAACCCGCCGGTCCAGTTTTCTCCCAGGCGGCTGAGGGCTGACTCGTTCTCGTCGACCGCGGTCACGTTCCACCCCTCTGAGGCGAACCGCTTCGCGATCGTCGAGCCCACCCGGCCGCAGCCGATGACGATGAGCTTCACGGACTCAGCGTAGCTCGGCGGTCAACCTTGAGGCTGGCCGCCGTCCCCTTCGAGAGCTCCTTGTCGACGGCGTCGCTTGCGATGCCGTTTAGAGGCCGCGCGGGCTTTGCCCGTGCGGCCGTTCAACGCGCGCCCTCTGAGCCCGGCGCACCGTCCCCTTCCAGAGCTCCCTGGGGGAAAGCGACGATCAAGACCTCGCTGGGTGCCTTCTTCAGGACGTAGTCGACCGTCGGAGAGAAGAACCGGGACTGCCTGCGCCAGCGCGGGGCCGAGCCGAGGACAATCAGATCGGCGCCGGAGTCCTGCGCCTCCTGGACGATCGCCTGCCCGATCGAGCGGGCCCGGACCGTCCGTCCTTCCACCTCGACGCCGTGGTCTGCCCCGAGCAGCTTCGCTTCGGCGAGCGAGGCCTCGGCCCGCTCCTCCTCGTCGAGCAGCTCGGCATCGAGAGGAAGCTCCATCGGGACGAGGATCACGTGGAGAGCCTCCACCGAGGCCCCTCGCTCCTGGGCGAGCTTGACCGCCGTAGCGATCATCTCCTCGCCGATGTCGCCCAGCTTCATGGGGACGAGGATGCGCGAAAACTCGGCCTCGGCGAGGCCGCGATGCTCGTCGGCCGACACGACGTGCTCGAGCAGGCCCTCCCCGCGCGATTTGCGGACGATGATGTACACGCAAAGGCCGAGGCCGAGCCAGACCGGTCCCGCGAGACGCGCGCCTTGGTGCGTGCCGATGGCGATCAGCCAGACCGCGAAGGTGAGGATGGCGCCGACGACCGACGGCACGGGCACCCGGCCGACGGTGAACGGCACGCGGTAGGGGCGCCTGCGGTTCGGGTCGCTGAACCGCAGCTTGATCACCGCGAGCTGTGCGGCCGTGAAAGCGAGGAGCACGCCGAAGCTGAAGAGGCCCGCGAGGAACAGCACGGGGTGCGCGAGCGCTGCGGTTCCGACGAGGAGCCCGATCGAGATCAGCGCCGCGGCGACGATCGACTCCGGGGCGACAAGCGTGCGCGGCCTGAGCATTCCGAACCGGCGGGGCAGCTGGCCGTGTTCCCCCAGCGAATACGCCAGGCGGCCGAACCCGGAGATGGAGGTGGTCGCCGCCGTGAGCAGGATGAGTGCGCCGGACAGCCCGACGAAGACCTGCAGCGGCGCGCCGATGACGTCAGGCACGTGCTCACGGACCTGCGTGACGATTCCGACGAGCGGCGCGCGAAGCCAGTTGCCGCCGAGCAGCGTCCCGTGCTTCGGCGGAAACGCGGAGAGGCCGACGACGGCGATCGCGACGTAGAGGATGACGACCAGGCCGATGGCGCTGAAGAGACTCCGCGGTAGATCGCGGCCG
The DNA here is from genome assembly GCA_041493175.1 of Gaiellaceae bacterium. GTDB lineage: Bacteria > Actinomycetota > Thermoleophilia > Gaiellales > Gaiellaceae > 3-1-20CM-4-69-9. The sequence goes on from JBGPYI010000001.1 coordinate 26,128, forward strand.
GGGCGCCGTGTCTCCTCGGCCAAGTTCGCGACGGTCTCGAGCCCGGTGTAGGCGAGCATCGCGAGCGGAAGCGCGAACGCGAGCGAGTGCCAGGTGGGCGACTGGCCCAGCGACGTCCCGGCGCTGAGCGCGTGCGGCGAGAAGAGGAGCGCCATCCCGAGCGCCACGATCAGGACCTGGGTCGCGAGATCGACGAGCGCGACGATCAGGGCCCACCGGTGCAGGCGGGTGCGGTGAACGAGCCGCACGACTGCGACTCCCGCGATCACGCCGCAGCCGGCCACGACGTCCCAGGGACGGTGCACCTTTGTGAAGAACGCGCCTGCGACGTAGTGCGGCAGAAAGAGGGCCGACAGGGCGATGACGATCAGGTAGTCGAGAAAGAGCACCCAGCCCGTGATGAAGCCCCAGAAGTCGTTGAACGCGATGCGGACGAACGTCGCCGCGCCGCCGGTCTCGCGAATTGCCGCAGTTCCCTCGGCGTAGGAGAGCGAGACGATCAGGAAGAGCAGGCCGGTCGCCAGCAGCACGACCGGCGTAAAGCCGAGCGCATGCAGCGCGATGATGCCGAGCGCGAAATAGATCGACGAGGCGATCTCCCCGTAGGCGATCGAGAAGAGCGCGGGAGCGTCGAGAACCCGCTGAAGCCGGGGCAGCTTGCGCGCCACTAGTGCCCCTTCCAGTGATGCTGTCCGCGCATTGCTGGGAGGGGCACTAGGTGAGGTTATCGCCGCCTGCGGAGCAGGTAGAGGCGGCCGACGCCGACGGCGAAGAACAGCACCCCCATCAGGTAGCCGAACACGGCCCCGCCGTGCACCGCCGTCACGACGACCAGGGCTATCCCGATCCCCATGAAGAGGATTGCGAAGAGCATCACCAGAGAGCGGTAGGCGTTCATGCCGCCTTCTCCCTCGCCTTCGGCTCGGTCGTACGGAGGAAACCATGTCTCCCCCGTGGACCCCCTTCTTTTGGAGAGTTCGCTTCGACGTCCGCGCCGCTGCGATCGCCGCGGACGTCAAAGAATGCAGCAGGGGAAACCTCCCCGTTTCCCCCCTCCCCATACACAAGGCGGCGAGACAACATGCCCCC